>JAERSW010000066.1 GCA_016845305.1 Acidimicrobiales bacterium | reverse complement strand
CATCGACGCCGCCCGCCCCGACGACTACCGCAGCCAGCTGGCCGCCTGCGACGAGGTGGCCGCCCGCGGCGGCAAGGCGATGGCCCTGACCATGCCGATCCTCGTCGGCATGAACATGCACTTCCACACCTTCTGCGCCCTTTACTCGCTCCCCGACTGGGGCGACGTGATGAACCTGGCGCACGACGAGAAGGTGGCCGCCCTGGCCGACCCGGAGACCCGCCGCCACCTCGAGGAGCGGGCCGCCTCACCCGACGCCGGCGTGTTCTCCCGCCTCACCGGTTGGGGCCGCTACCGCATCGGCGACACCTACTCCGAGGCCAACGAGGGCCTCAAGGGCCGCCTCGTCGGCGACATCGCCCGCGAGCGCGGCATCCGCGACTTCTACTGCCTGCTGGACATCGTCCTGGCCGACGACCTGCGCACCGTGCTGTGGCCCGGCCCCACCGACGACGACCCGGCCAGTTGGCTCATGCGCCAGGCCGCCTGGGACCACGACCACGTGATGATCGGCGGCTCGGACGCCGGCGCCCACCTCGACCGCATGGCCGGCGCCAGCTACACCACCCAGTGGCTGGCCGATTCCCTGCGCGGCCAGCAGCTGGCCACCGTCGAGGGGGCCATCGCCCACATGACCGACGTCCCGGCCCGGTTCTTCGGCCTCCGCGAGCGCGGCCGGATCGAGGAGGGCTGGCACGCCGATCTGGTGGTGTTCGACCCCGAGACGGTCGGCGCCGGCGAGTTCGTGCTCCGGCACGACCTGCCCGGTGACAGCCCCCGCCTCTACGCCGACGCCTTCGGCATCGAACGCGTGTGGGTCAACGGCACCTGCACCATCGTGGACGGCCAGCCGGTCGGCACCCTGCCCGGGCGCGTGCTGCGGTCGGGCACCGACACCGAGACGGTGTCCATCCCCGCCGACTGCTAGTCCCCGGTCCTAGTCCTCCGGCGGAGGCGGCACCTCCACGCCGCCGGGCACCTGCGCGTAGTGGTCGTGCGCCGCGGTGAACCGGCCCCGGCCCCCGGTGATCGACCGCAGGTCGATCGAGTAGCGCAGCATCTCCGACTCGGGGACCATGGCCGTGATCACCTGGTCGCCCCACCGGTCCACGTCGGACCCCTGCACGGCGGCCCGGCGTGACGACAGGTCGCCCATGACGTCGCCCAGGCAGTCCGACGGGATCGTCACCTCCACGGCGGCCACAGGCTCCAGCACCACCGGTCGGGCTCCCTCCAGCGCCTCCTGGAAGGCCAGGCGGCCGGCCATCTTGAAGCTCATCTCCGACGAGTCCACCGAGTGGTGCTTGCCGTCGAACACCGCAGCGCGCACGTCCACCACCGGGTAGCCCGACGAGCCACCGTGGGCCATGGCCTCGGCGATGCCGGCCTCCACCGCGGGGATGAACTGCCGGGGGATGACCCCGCCCGTCACCTCGTCCACGAACTCGAACCCGCCGCCGGGTGGCAGCGGTTCGATGCGGACCGAGGCGATGCCGAACTGGCCGTGCCCGCCGCTCTGCTTCTTGTACTTGCCCTCGGCCGACGAGGGCCCCGAGATGGTCTCCCGGTAGGCGACCCGCACCTCGGTGGTGTCGACCTGGACGTGGAACTTGCGCTCCAGGCGGGCCACCACGTGCCGGAGGTGGGTCTCGCCCAGCCCGCCCAGCAGGGTCTGGTGGGTCTCGTCGTCGCGGGTGACGGTGAGGACCGGGTCCTCCTCGACGATGCGGTGCAGGGCGTTGGCCAGCTTGTCCTCGTCGTTGCGGCTGCGGGCCACCACGGCGGTGGTCAGCACCGGCGACGGGAACCCGATGGCCGGGGCGCTGGCCCGACCCCGGGCCGACAGGGTGTCGCCGGTCAGGGTGCCCTGCAGCTTGGCCACGGCACCGATGTCGCCGGCCGACAGGGAGTCGACGTCGACAGACTCGCCGCCCTGCAGGCTCATCACGTTGCGGAACCGCTCGTCGTCACCGGTCCGGCCGTTGGTCAGTTGCAGGTCGCGCGAGACGGTCCCGGTCAGGACCCGGAAGTACGAGACGTGCCCGAGGTACGGATCGACGGCCGTCTTGAAGACCTGGACGAGCGCATCGGCCGACGGGTCGGGCGCCACGTCCAGCGTGGAGGTCCCCACGGTGACGGGCACCGCCGGGCGGTCCAGCGGCGACGGCCCGACCTCCACGATGTAGTTGCAGAGCCGGTCCACGGCGATGGGGATGGTCGCCGAGCCGCACACCACGGGGAAGACGGTGCCCGCCGCCACGCCGCGGCCCAGCACCTTCTCCAGCTCCTCGAACGTGGGCACGTCGCCCTCGAGGAAGCGCTCCAGCAGGCCGTCGTCGGCCACCACGATGTTCTCGACCAGCGAGTCGTGGATCTGGTGCTCGCGCTCCTCCATCTCCGCGGGGATCTCGCCCAGCTCGGCGTGTCCGCTGTCGTAGATCCACGCCGTGTCGGTCAGCAGGTCGGCGATGCCGTGGAACGACTCGGCGGTGCCGATGGGGATCTCCAGCGGGGCCACGCCGGTGCCGAAGGCGGCCTGCAGTTCGGCCAGCACGGCGTCGAAGTCGGTGTGCTCGCGGTCCAGCTTGTTGACGAAGACCAGGCGGGGCAGGGAGCGGTCGGCCGCCTGGCGCCACAGGTCGATCGTGGCGTGGTCGAGGCCGCTGGCGGCGTCGACCACGAACACGGCCAGGTCGGCGGCGGCCATGGCACCCACGGCCTCGCCGGCGAAGTCGAAGGTGCCGGGGGTGTCCAGCAGGTTGACCTTGTGGTCGTGCCATTCGAGGGTGGCCAGCGCGGTGGTCAGGGAGTGGCCGGCCTCCTTCTCCTCCGGCTCGTGGTCGCACACCGTCGACCCGTCCTCCACCCGACCGACGCGGGGCAGGGCTCCGGCCCGGTAGAGCATCGCCTCGGCCAGGGACGTCTTCCCCGATCCGGGCGGCCCGACCAGGACCACGTTTCGGATGCGATCCGGCGCGAAGGCCTTCACGGCACACCTCCTCTGCCGGCGCAGGGGGTCCCCGTGCCGCCGGCTCCGTCCGACGTGGAGCCGCGACCGTAGCCCCCGCGCCCACGGCGTGACCAGCGTCACATCGTGGCCCGCCGTTCCCGCTCCGGGCGCCGCCGGACGGGCATCCGCGCAGGTCGGAGACGGTCCCCCACCGGGCCGGTCCACCGTGCCTACCGTCTGGGCACCGTGTTCGAACCAGACGCGTCCGACCGACGCAGCCCCGAGACGCGCACCTACGTCCTCGACACCTCGGCGCTGCTGTCCGACCCGTTGGCCTTCAGCCGGTTCGGCCGCCACGACGTCGTCATCCCCGTCGTCGTCCTCGACGAGCTGGAGGGCAAGCGCCACCACCCCGACCTGGGTTGGGCGGCGCGGACCACGCTGCGGTCGTTGGAGGAGATGCGCCTCCACCACGGCGACCTGCAGGCACCCATGGCCGCCAACGGCGACGGCGGCACCGTCCGGGTCGAGCTGAACCACCGCGACCCGAGCCACCTCCCCGAGTCACTGCAGGGCACCACCAACGACCACCGCATCCTGGCCGTCGCCTCGTCGCTGGCCGCCGAGGGCGCCGAGGTCACGCTGGTCAGCAAGGACCTGCCCCTGCGCCTGCGGGCCTCGATGGCCGGCGTCGGTGCCGACGACTACCACCCGGTCACCGCCGGCGGGTCGCCGGGCACCTCGTCCGGCTTCGAGGAGCTGTCGGCGCCGGGCACCGTGATCGACGAGCTGTACCGCGACGGCGTCGCCGACCTGGACGAGGCCCGCGACCTGCCGTGCCACACCGGCCTGGCCCTGACCAACGGATCGCAGTCGGTGCTGGCCCGCGTGCACGGCGACAAGCGGGTCCGCCGGGTCGACGCCGACCTCGAGCTGTTCGGGGTGCGGGGCCGCAACGCCGAGCAGCGCATCGCCCTCGACCTGCTGGCCGACCCCGACATCGGCGTGGTCAGCCTCGGCGGGCAGGCCGGCACCGGCAAGAGCGTGCTGGCCCTGGCCGCCGGCCTCGAGTCGGTGGTCGAGCGTCGCACCCACCGCCGGGTCGTCGTGTTCCGGCCGCTGTTCGCCGTGGGCGGCCAGGACCTCGGCTACCTGCCCGGCACCGAGGTGGAGAAGATGTCGCCGTGGTCGGCCGCCGTGGTCGACGCCCTGGAGGCGGTCACCGAACGCCACGTGGTCGAGGAGCTCATGGAGGAGGGCCTGCTCGAGACCCTCCCGCTGACCCACATCCGCGGCCGCACCCTGACCGACACGTGGGTGGTCATCGACGAGGCCCAGAACCTGGAACGGTCGGTCCTGCTGACCGCGCTCAGCCGCATCGGCCCCAACAGCCGGGTGGTGCTCACCCACGACGTGGCCCAGCGAGACAACCTGCGGGTCGGCCGCCACGACGGGGTGCTGACGGTGGTCGACGACCTGACCGGCCACCCGCTGTTCGCCCACCTCACGTTGACCCGGTCCGAGCGATCCCCGGTGGCCGGCCTGGTCACCGGCCTGCTCGAGACCGAGCCCCTCAGCCTGGGCTGAGGGCCCGACCGGTGGGCATCGGCCGACCCGCCGCGTGGGGCCGCGTCCTCCCGGACGCTCCCTCCCGGGGCCGAATCCCGTGGGGCCGCGTGCCGTGGGGCCGCGTCCCCTGGGGAGAGTCGACCTCGGTGGCCGTCCCCCTGCTCGCCGTGCTGTGGCCCGTGGCCCGGATGATGGGCACCGGGGCGCTCTCGATGGAGGAGGGCAACGTGCTGGCCGTGTCGGCCGGCATCCTCGACGGCCGCCTCCCCCACGCCGACGTCGGCTACCTCTACGCCCCGGGCACCCCGTGGACGGTGGCCGGCGCCTTCGGGATCTTCGGCACCTCGGTGGTCGTGGAGCGCCTGGTCGGCCTGGCCCACCGCCTCCTCCTGGTGTGGGGCATCCAACGCCTGGCCCGCCGGTGGGGCCTGTCCACCGCGGCCTGCGCGGCGCTGGCCACGTGGGCCGTCCTGGCCCCCTTCGGCCTCATCGCCTACCCGTGGGTGGCCGGCCTGGCCTTCCTGGCCGCCGGCACGGCGTTGGTCCTCGACGGCGAGGACCGGCGGACCACCGCGGTGGGCGCCGCCTTCTGCGGCCTGGCCGTCTTCCACCAGGTCGTCCTCGGCCCCGCGGCGTTGCTGGTGGTCGCCTCGGCGTTCGCGTCGGCCGACGACGAGCGGCGGGCCCGGCTCGGCACCGGCCTGGTCGCCGGCCTGTCGCCGTTCCTGCTCCACCTCGTGCTGGTCGGCCCCCGGGCCATGGTCGAGGGCATGGTCGTCGACCCGGTGCTCCGGCTCCGGGCCGGCCGCCGCCTGCCGCTGCCACCGGACCCGTCCGATTCCGGCGACTTCTTCGCCCGCCTCGATGACTTCCTCCGCGGGCCGGAGACGCTGCCGGGCCTCGCCCGCCCCGCCCAGGTGGCGGCCCTGTTCTGGCTGCTGCTGGCCGGCACGGCGGTGCTGGTCGTCGTGGCCTGGCGATGGCGGGGGTCGGCCCGCAGCCGTCTGGCCACCCTGGCCGCCGTCGGCGTGGCGCTCGTGCCCATGGTCCTGCAGCGGCCCAGCCCCAACCACCTCAAGTTCGTCGGGGCGTGGACGGTGGCCGTGGCCGTCATCGCCGTGGCGGTGCCCCTCGGGCGGTTCCTCGGACGCCCCATCGGGGGGCGCCCGGGTGGAGCCGTCGGTCGTCGGGCCGCCCACGCCGCGCCGCCGCTGGCCCTGGCCGTGGTGCTGGGCGGCCTGGTGGTGGTGGCCCCCCACCACGTGGGACGCTTCACCGCCGAGGCGTTCACCGACGGACCGTTCGACGCCTCGACGGCCACCGTGGCCAACGACGGCCGCACCCTGCCGGTGGGACGGGGCCCCGAGGCCGAGGCCGTCGCCGACGAGCTGTCGACGGTCGTGGCCATGGCCGACGCCCTGACCCGACCCGGCGACCGCCTGTTCGTGGGACCCGCGGACCTGACCCGCACCAACTACGGCGACACCTTCCTCTACTTCCTGCTCCCCGACCTGGTGCCGGCCAGCCGCCACCTCGAGATGAACCCCGGCATCGCGAACCGCGCCGGCGGCGGGCTGGCCGACGACCTGGCCCACGCCGACCTGCTGGTCCTCACCCCCCGCTTCGACGGCTGGGCCGAGCCCAACGCCTCGGTCGAGCCGGGCGACGGGGCCGCCGCGGCGCTGGTGGCCGACCGGTTCTGCGACGCCGGTGGCACCGCCACCTGGCGCCTCCTGACCCCGTGTGGCGCCGTCCCCGGCGGGAGCGACGGCCCGTAGCCACGACGGGGCACCGGTAGCGTCGTCCCCGCATGGCCGACGATGGGGCACGCCCCCGCTTCTCCTACATCCCGGGCCTCGACGGCATCCGGGGCATCTGGGTGGTCATCGGGCCGCTGCTGTACCACGCGGCCACCGACACCGTCTCGGGCGGCATCCTCGGCATCGACCTGTTCTTCACCCTGTCGAGCTTCCTCATCATCTCGATCGCCCTGAACGAGTTCGAGGCCACGGGGCGCATCGACCTGAAGGCCTACGCCGGACGCCGGGCCCGCCGGCTGCTGCCGGCGCTCTTCCTGGCCCTCGGACTGCTGACGCTGTACCTGGTGCTGGTCGTCCCGCCCGACGAGTTCGCCCGCTGGACCGGGGCGATCTTCTCCACACTGACCTACAGCGCCAACTGGTACGAGATCTTCTCCGACGTCTCGTACTTCGAGGACTTCCAGCACTCGCCGCTGCGCCACGTGTGGTCGTTCTCGATCGAGGAGCAGTTCTACGTCTTCGCCCCGCTGTACCTGATCGCCGTGCTGTTCCTGTTCAAGCGGCGGGCCTACCCGGCGCTGCTGGTCACCATGGTCCTCGGCACCGCCCTGTCGACGTGGTGGATGAGCCACCTCTACCCGGGGCACGGCGACCCGTCCCGCGTCTACTACGGCACCGACACCCGGGCGCACTCGCTGTTCGCCGGGATCATCCTGGCCGTGGCCGTCCGCCTGTACGGACCGGTCCGCACCCGGGCCGGGCAGCTGGCCTGGGTGGTCGGCGCCTACCTGGCCACCTTCTTCTTCTCGTGGGCCATCTTCGAGATCTCCGAGCGGGACGCCTGGATGTTCGAGTACGGCGGCTTCCTGATGGTGGCCGGCATCTCGTGCCTGATGATCTACGGCGTCGCCCAGCCCGGCGAGGCGGCCTGGCACCGTCGGCTGCCCGCCTTCCTATCGGCCGACGACACCCCGTGGGCCGGACGGATCACCTGCGGCGCCCTGTACGCCGGGCTGTTCACCGCCGGGTGGGCGGTGGTCAGCGTGGTGCGGGGCAACGCACCGTTCGACCACTGGCCGTACCTGCTGGGCGTCGGCATCGGCTGGTTCTGGTACGGCGCCGACCGTCCGAAGGTCGGGCCGCTGCACTGGTTCCTGGAGTCGTCCCTGATCCGGTGGGTGGGCAAGATCAGCTACGGCCTCTACCTGTACCACTGGCCCATCTACCTGCTGGTCACGCCCACCCGGGCCGGCCGCCTGGTGCCCGGCGTGGACGTGATCGAGGGCAACAACCTGGTCTGGCTGCACCTGGCCCTGACCTTCGGCGCGGCGGCCGCCAGCTGGTACGTCATCGAGCAGCCGGTGCTGAAGCGACGGTTCCCGATCCTGGACCGGCCCATGTCGGCGGTGTCGGGCACGGCAGCCGGGGCGGTGGCCGTGGTGCTGATCCTGACCGGCCTACTGTGGGTCAACACCCGCCCCGCGGAGTCCGGCCCGCTGTCCGCGTCGGCCAGCCCCTGCACCGAGCAGGGCCTGCTGCCGCCGCCGTCCGACGAGCGCCTCCGCGTGCTGGTGGTCGGCGACTCGGTGGCCCTGCAGATCGGCGAGGCGCTGTGCGGCTGGGCGGTCGACAACCCCGGTCGCATGGTGGTCCTGAACGAGGCCCACCTGGGGTGCGTGGTCGGCCGGGAGGGCCTCAAGCGCATCCCGGAGGGCGACGAGGGGCCGGTGGGCGAGCTCTGTTCGGCGTGGAACGACCCGGTGCCCGCCCACGTGATGCTGAACCCCGAGGTGGTGTCGTGGCCGTCGGCCGTCGAGGCCTTCCGGCCCGACGTGGTCCTGGGCCACGTGACGGCGTGGGACGTCACCGACCGCCTCGTCCCGTCGCTGGGCGACGAATGGGTGTGGGTGGGCGTGCCGGCCTACGACGACTACATCTCGGCCGAGTACCGGCTGGCCAGCGAGGTGCTCGGCGGGTCTGGTGCGCACGTGTACTGGCTGGAGGGCGCCCACATCCGCCGGGAGATCCGCCCGCAGAACCACCCCGACCGCATCGACGGCCTGAACGCCCTGGTCCGGGCGGCCACCGCGGACCTCGACCACGTGACCATGGTCCGCTACCGCGACTTCATCGGCGCCAACGGCACCGAGCGGGAGCGGGAGACCCGCGGCGACGGCGTCCACCTGTCGGACGCCGGCATGGACCAGGTCGACGACTGGCTGGTCGGCGAGGTGTTCGTGGAGACCCGGGACTGGTCCAACGGCTGACCGGCGGGGCGGCTGACCGGCGGGACGGCCGGCCGCCGTCAGGTCCGCTCGGCCCACCAGGCGTCGAGGCGGGCTTCGAGTTCGGACCGCTCCAGGTCGCCCTCGGTGCGCTTGAGGTCCAGCAGGAAGGCCAGCGCCTCGCCCACCTCGCGTCCCGGCTCCAGGCCCAGGTGGGCCATGACGGCCGCCCCGTCCATGCCCGGCCGCTCGGCGTCGCGGCGGGCCTGCTCGGCCAGCTCGCCGATCCGGAACTCCAGGTCGTCCATCTGGGCCTGGATGCCGGCCGCCTTGACCTGGTTGCGGGTCGTGCAGTCGCAGCGGATGAGGTGGTTGAGCCGCCCCAGCAGCGGGCCTGCGTCGCGGGCGTAGCGGCGCACCGCGGCGTCCGACCAGCCCTCGGCGTAGCCCTTGAAGCGCCCCGACAGGCGCACCAGCTCGGCCACGTCCTCGACGACGGCCTCGGGGTAGCCCAGCGCGGTGAGGCGCCGGCGGGTCATGCGGGCACCCACCACCTCGTGGTGGCGGAAGGTCACCCCGCCGTGTTCGAACGACCGGGTCCGGGGCTTGGCGATGTCGTGGAACAGGGCGGCCAGGCGGACGGTGAGCTCCGGGTCGGTCTTGGCCACGACGGCCACCGTGTGGCTGAGGACGTCCTTGTGGCGGTGGATGGGGTCCTGCTCCATCCGCAGGGCGGGGAGTTCGGGGACCAGGTGGTCCATCTCGCCGGAGTCGATGGACGCCCACAGGCCGGGCACGCAGTCGTCCTCGGTGAGGATGCGGGTGAGCCGCTCGCCGGCCGCCGGATCGACCTGCTCGTCGGACGCGACGGTGGCGGACATGCCCTGATTCTACGGAGCCGGCCGAACCGGCCAGCCCCGATCAGGCGGCCGGACCTATTCCCACTCAGGCCCCCCACTCAGGAAGATGGGCAGGGCTCGATGTCGAGGCTGAGCATGCGGGCCGCGTTGCCCCGCACGATCTTCCACACCACGTCGGCCGGGAGGTGCCCCATCATGTCGGTGGCCACCTGCTTCGTGTGGGGCCACGTCGTGTCGGTGTGCGGGTAGTCGGTCTCGAAGGTGATGTTGTCCACGCCCACCTCGTCGAGCGACCGCAGCCCGTGGTTGTCGCGGAAGAAGCAGCCGTAGATCTGGCGGTAGTAGTAGGTGGACGGCGGCTCGGGGATGGTGTCGGCCACGCCGCCCCACGCCCGGTGCTCCTTCCACACGTCGTCGGCCCGCTCGAGGATGTAGGGGATCCACCCGATCTGGCCCTCGCTGTAGGCCAGCTTCAGGTCGGGGAAGCGGACCAGCACGCCGGAGAACAGGAAGTCGCTCATCGAGGCGATGGCGTTGTTGAAGCTCAGCGAGGCGGCCACGGCCGGCGGAGCGTCGGGCGAGGCGGCCGGCATCTTGGACGACGAGCCGATGTGCATGTTGACCGTGGTCTGCGTCTCCGAGCAGGCGGCGAAGAACGGGTCCCAGTAGCCGGTGTGGATGGACGGCAGGCCCAGGTTGGGGGCGATCTCCGAGAAGCAGACGGCGTGGCAGCCCCGCTCGGCGTTGCGGCGCACCTCGGCGGCGGCCAGCTCGACGTCCCACAGCGGGATGATGATCAGGGGGATGAGGGCGCCGTTCGAGTCGCCGCACCACTCCTCGACCATGAAGTCGTTGTAGGCCTGCACGCAGGCCAGGCCCAGCTCCTTGTCGTCGGCCTCGTAGAAGGTCTGGCCGCAGAATCGGGGCAGGGTGGGGAACGACAGCGAGGCCTCGACGTGGTTGGCCAGCATGTCCTCGACCCGGGGCTTCGGGTCGTAGCACCCGGGCCGCATCTCGTCGTAGGTGATGGGCGCCATGGTCATGTCGTCGCGGTCGAAGCCGACGGCGGCCACGTGGCGCTTGTTGGGGTGCACGAGGTCCTCGTAGAACCAGATGTCGCACCACGGGGCGTCAGGCGCGTCGAGCTCGTACTCGTACATCTTCGCCCCGCCGACCCAGGTCATCTCGCCGAGGCGGCGACGCTCGACGCGGGGGCCGCGGTCCTTGAACCTCGCCGGCAGCCACTCCTGCCAGAGGTGGGGAGGCTCGACGATGTGGTCGTCGACGCTGATGATCGGCGGGATCTCGGTGGTCACGGCTGGTCCGTCCGTCTCGAAGGGTCCGACAGAGTTTCTGACGGTCCGTCAGATTCTAGGCGGGGTAGGGTGCTCCCGCGCCACTGGCCCCTCTACGAGGGCGCACCACCGGGCCTCGCCGGGCCTCTCCGGGCCTCGCCGCCGGCGGACCCGGACCCGACGGCTACCGTCCCCGGCCATGGACCCCGCCACCGATCCAGGTCCCCACGACGGTCCCGATTCCGGACCGTTCGGCACCGCGGCCACCTACGTGCGCCACGGCCACGTGGCCACCATCACCTACGCCCGTCCCGAGGCGGCCAACGCCGTCAACGGCGCCATGCGCCGCGACCTGAACGCCGCCTGGGAGCGGTTCCAGGCCGACGAGGAGGCCTGGGTGGCCATCGTGACCGGTGCCGGCGACCGCCACTTCTGCGGCGGCGCCGACCTGGTCGACTCCGAGGGCTCCACCGGCGACTTCGCCGGCACCTTCTGGGAGATCCCCACCGTCAACTCGTTCGAGTCGGGCCTCGAGGTGTTCAAGCCCACCATCGCCGCCGTCAACGGGGCGTGCGTCGGCTACGGGCTGACCGCCGTGGTGTCGTGCGACTTCGTGATCGCCTCCGAGCGGGCGACGTTCTCGTGGCCCGAGGTCACCATCGGCATCCCGACCATCGTGGGCGCCATCCGCCTGCCGAGGAAGGTGGCGTGGGCCGACGCCATGGAACTGCTCCTGACCGGGGAGGCCGTCGACGCCGACCGGGCCCTCGAGATGGGCCTGGCCTGGCGGGTCGTCCCCCATGACGACCTGATGGCCGAGGCCCACGCCCTGGCCGACCGGCTGTGCCGGGCCGCACCCCTGGCCGCCCGGGCCACCAAGGAGGTGGCGGTCCGCACCCGGGACATGGGCTGGACCGAGGCGGTGCGCTTCGGCGAGACCATGCGCCGCGTCGCCGGCGCGACGGCCGACGCCGCCGAGGGCCGGGCGGCCCGACGGGAGGGGCGGCCCCCCGACTGGGAGGGCCGCTGACCGCCCCGCCAGACTCCCGAAGGACATCGGAGACCGGGAGGCACCACCATGAAGGTCGGCATCGCATTCGCCAACATCGGACCGTTCGGCGACGCCGAGGGCGGCGCCGCGTTCGCCCGGGCGGCCGAGGCCGCGGGCATCGACTCGTTGTGGACCGTGGAGCACGTCGTCTACCCGGACGACTACGGATCGACCTACCCCTACGACCGGTCGGGTCGCATGCCCATGACGCCCGACACCGACCTCACCGATCCCCTGACCTGGCTGACCTGGGTGGGGGCCCACACCTCCACCATCCGCCTGGCCACCGGCATCCTCATCCTCCCGGAACGCAACCCGGTGGTCCTGGCCAAGCAGCTGGGCACCATGGACGCCCTGACCGGCGGCCGGGTCGACCTCGGCATCGGCGTGGGCTGGCTGCGCGAGGAGTTCGACGCCCTGGGCATCCCATGGGAGCGGCGCGGGGCCCGGACCGACGAGTACGTGGCCGCCATGCGGACCCTGTGGTCCGGCGACAGCGTGTCGTTCGACGGCGACTTCGTCTCGTTCGCCGGCGTGTCGTCCAACCCCAAGCCGGTGGATGGCGTCGTTCCCATCGTGGTCGGTGGCCACACCGAGGCGGCGGCCCGTCGGGCCGGGCGGCTCGGCGACGGCTTCTTTCCCGGCACGGGCGACCTGGACCACCTGCTGGAGGTCATGCGCCGCGAGGCCGAGGCACACGACCGTGACCCCGATGCCATCGAGGTCACCTGGGGTGGCGACATCCCGGCGGGCGAGGACCCGGTGGCCGCCGCCGAGGCGCTGGCCGCCAAGGGGGTCAGCCGGGTCGTGGTTCCGTCGTTCCTGTTCTGGCGTGATCCCGAGGCGAGCCTGGCCGAGTTCGGCGAGCGCGTCGTCGCTCCCCTGGCCGACCTGTAGGGACCCGCCTCGAAAAACTGTGCCCGACGCGGGTCGGGACGACCGGCCCGGCGTGCGGCCCTACCCTGACGGCGTGCACGCAGGCCACCGCCCGGGAACGGGGAATCCATGACGGGGATGATGCGCGACCCCCGGAGCGGGCGGTCCCGCGACTTCGGGCCTGCCTTCGGCATGGGGCGGGGCCTCCGCCAACCGAGGCACCGTCGCCCGGGCCTGCCCGGAGGGACCGCCACGTGGCTGGTCGGCCTCCTGGTGGTGGCCTTCTTCGCCGTGGTGATCCTCGGCGGCGACGGGCAGGCGGAGGACCGGGCCACCGAGCAGGACCTCAACGCGGCCGTCCAGGGGGCCATGGTCCAGGCCGGGCTGCCCACCGTAGAGGTCCGGGTCGTCGACTGGACGGTCGTCCTGGAGGGACGGGTGGCAACCGCCGACCTGAAGGAGGCCGCCGAGCGGGTGGCCTACGCCCAGGCGGGGGTGGTCGGCGTCCAGAACCGGCTCTACGTACCACCTCCGGTCGAGGCGGTGGTGCCCACGTCGACCACGGTGCCCGACCTGCCCGCCTCGTTGCGCGACCTGGTGCTCCAGGCCCGGCTCAGCGCGGTGGCCGCCCACCCACCCATCCAGTTCGAGAGCGGCGGCGACCGCATCACGCTCGAGTCGGTGCCCACGCTGGACCGCCTGGCCGCCTTCCTGCTGTTCGAGCCGGCCCTGCGGGTGCAGATCATCGGCCACACCGACAGCGACGAGAAGAACCCCGGCGACAACCTGCGGCTCTCGGCGGTCCGGGCCGACGCGGTGCGCACCCAGCTCCTGGCCCGGGGCGTGGAACCCGAGCGGCTGGTCACCCTCGGCATGGGACACGCCGACCCCATCGCCGACAACATCACCAAGACCGGCAAGGCGGCCAACCGCCGCATCGAGTTCCTCATGCTCCGTCCGGGCGAGACCGGCCTGACCGCACCCGCTCCGGACGCGGACGCTCCCGAGGGGTCCGACGGCGCCGCCGAGGGTGGCTGACCCGGGGTCCCCGTCGGGGACGACCCGCGCTGGGAGAATGGTTCCGACCGGTCATCGGAGGCCGTCGTGGACGCACGGCGGTCGGGCACTCAATGGGGAGGGCTCACATGAAGGCCAACGGACTCTGCACCGAATGTCGGCGAGCCGGCGCGGTCGACGTGGTGGGGCTGGTCTGCGACCGCTCCGGTGCCTCGGCCCGGCCGACCGGCGTCTGCGCCGAGTGCCGCACCAGGCGGCACGTCCTGCGCACCTGACCCGCCGAATCCCGGAGGCGGGGCCACCCCACCTCCGTCCCGGGGCACCCCTCCGTCCCGAGGGGCGTCCGTGACCTGGCGATCGCGGGTCACCGGTGCCGCGGTCGGGCTGTTCAGCCACGCCCCCGACCCCCTGGCAGCCACCTTCGAACATCCGGGCGACCCCGGGCTGTTCGGTCCCGGGTCGGTGACCTGGCGGATCATGTCCGACTGCTCGACGTTCGTGGGCGGCGTGCGGGCCCTCCTGGTCCAGGCCGCCCATCCGGAGGTGGCCGCCGGGGTAGGCGACCACTCCTCGTACCGGGACGACCCGCTGGGGCGCCTGTCGCGCACCGCGGCGTACGTGACGGCCACGGCCTACGGGTCGCTGCCCGAGGTGGACGGGGCCGTCGGCACGGTCCAGCGCCTCCACGGGCCGGTGTCGGGCACCTCCCACCGCGGGCTGGCCTACTCGGCGGCCGATCCGGCCATGGCCGCGTGGGTGCACAACGCCCTCGTCGACTCGTTCCTGGTGGCCCACCGCACCTACGGGCCGGTCCCGCTGTCGGACGCCGACGCGGACGCCTACGTGGCCGAGCAGTGCCGCCTCGGTGCGCGGATGGGCGCCTCGCCGCTGCCCGACACGGCCGACGGGCTCGAGCGGTGGATCGTCGGGCACCCGTCGCTGGGCCCGTCGCCGGCCGGCGCCGACGCCGTGCGGTTCCTGTCCGGACCGCCGTTGGACTCGATGGTGCGGCTCGCCTACCGGGTCGTCCACGACGCGGCGGCGGCCACCGTGCCCGCCGAGGTCCGCGACGCCCTCGGCATCCGCGTGCCGCGGGGTGCGGTGGCCCGGGGCCGCCTGCTGGTCCGAACCCTGCGGGCCGCCCTCGGAGCCTCGCCGGCGTGGGCCGCCGCCCTGGAGCGCTGCGGCGAGGACCGGCCGCCCGGCGTGCGGTTCCGCAACGTGCCGGGCACCACCCGCTGAGCCGGGCGTCGCCGCGACCCGCCCCGCCCAACGAGGCCGACGGCCTCTGGGTTCAGGCGGCCCCTCGGTTCAAGCGACCAGGACCGGTTCGGACGGCGTGAACGCCACCGGCAGGTGCTTGATCCCGTTCACGAAGTTCATGCGCAGGCGGTCGGCCGGGCCGGTGGTGGTGATGTCGGGCATCCGGTGGGCCAGCCCCTCGAACATGAGCTTCAGCTCCATCCTGGCCAGGTTGGCCCCCAGGCAGAAGTGGGCGCCGCCGCCGCCGAAGGCCAGGTGGTGGTTGTCGGTCCGGGCCAGGTCGAGGCGGTGCGGGTCGTCGTACACCTTCTCGTCGCGGTTGCCCGACGGGTACCAGAGGGTGACCTTGTCGCCGGCCCGGATCTGCTGCCCGCCCAGTTCGGTGTCCTCGGTGGCCGTCCGACGGAAGAAGTTGACGGGGCTGGTGTAGCGCAGCACCTCGTCGACGGCCTCGTCGGTCATCTCGCCGGTCTCGACCACCCGGGCCCACTGGTCGGGGTGGTCGAGGAAGCCCATGAGGCCCAGTGAGATGGCGTTGCGGGTCGTCTCGTTGCCGGCCACCAGCAGCAGGGTGAAGAAGAGGTCTCGCTCGAGGTCGGTGAGCTCGGTGACCGTGCCGTCGTCGAGGGTGACCCGGGCCGTGGTCAGCGTGGTCCACAGGTCGTCCTGCGGGTCCTCGCGGCGCTGGTCGGACAGGCCGTGGGCGTACACGGCCATCTCGATCATGGCCGCCTCGTAGGTGGTGCGGTGGTCGGCGTCGGCGTCGTCGGTGGTCTCGTCCTGGTACTCGGGGTCGCTGCCGCCGATGGTGCGGTTGGACCAGTCGAGCAGCAGGTGCCGGTCCTCGTCGGGCACGCCGATGATGTCGGCGATGGCCATGAGCGGCAACTCGGCGGCCACGTCGAGGACGAAGTCAGCCACCCCGGCGGCGCAGATGCGGTCCAGGATGATGTCGGTCCGCAGCTTCATGACCTCTTCCATGCGGCGCACCATCCGCGGGGTGAACCCGGTGTTGACCAGCTTGCGGTATCGGGTGTGCTGCGGCGGGTCGGTCATGACCATCTGCAGGCCCGGACCGCGCCCCTCCTCGATGTCGTTGAGCGCGACGCCGCCGGCGCCGTTGCGTCCGGGGCCGGTCTGGTGGGAGAAGAGGGTGCCCGACCGGTGGGCCTCGACGATGTGCTCATAGGACGACACCACCCAGAACGGCTCCGGGTGCTCGTCGGTGGCCGGGTGCTGCCAGACCGGCGCCTCGCGGCGCAGCACGTCGAACCACTCGTGCGGCATCCGCTCGGCGAAGACGTCCAGGTCGGTCAGGTCGATGTCGTCGAGGGTCGGGGCCACGTGCTCTCCTTTGGAGGGTCAGGTCTCTTCCTCGGAAGATACCTTCCCCGGAAGACGTCTTCAACCCGGGCCGCTACCCTCTCCAGCCATGCCCGACGCGACCGCCGCCGGAGAACGAGCCGAAGGCCACGCCGACCACCAGCCCCGCCTGGTCGACGAGGCCGTCGAACGGCTGGCCGGCGGCGCCCCCGACGGCGACACCACCGCCGGCATCCTCGTGTGGGCCTACCTGGCCGGCCGACAGCTCGACGTCTGGCTGGCCGACGCCCTCGGCGAGGCCGGCCTCACCACCTCGGAGTACGGGGCCCTGGCCGGTGCCGCCTTCGCCGGCGAGCACGCCCTGACGGCCGGCGACCTGGCCCGGTGGACCGTCCAGACCTCCGGCGGCACGACCAAGACCGTGCAGCGCCTCGTCGAACGGGGCCTCGTCCGACGCACCGCGGACGCCGACGACGGACGCCGCACCCTCATCGAGGCCACCCCCGAGGGCATCCGGGTTGCCGCCACGGTGGTCGCCGACCTCGTGGCCCGCCTCGACCGCGACCTCGGCCACCTCGACGACGACCAGCGCGCCGACCTGCTCGCCTCGCTTCGTGGCCTGTCGGCGGGTCTCGGCCATACTCGGGCGCCATGAGCCAGAGCACGGGCAACCAGACGACGGGCAACCAGGGCGGGGGCGTGCCGTTCAGCCACCTGGTCTTCGACGGGTTGGTGGGCACCGAGGTGGGGGTCAGCGACTGGGTCCCCACCAGCCAGGCCGACGTCGACGCCCACGCGGCGACCGTCGGCGACGGCGGGTGGATCCACGACGACGTCGAGCGTTCGGCCGCGGGCCCCTACGGCGGCACCCTGCTGCAGGGCTCGCTGATGGTCGCCAACCTGGCCCGGCTGGTCCGCGGCTCCGTCGACTGGCCCACCGAGGGCATCCTGAACCGCTTCCACTACGGCTTCGACCGGGTGCGGTTCATCCACCAGGTCCCGACGGGTTCGGACATCCGGGGACGGTTCACCCTGATCGAGGTCGTGCCCCGGCGCGACGACGGGCGCGACGCCCTCGCCCGGATCGGCGGCACCATCGAGGCCCGACTGTCCGACGGTCGGATCGTCGAGGCCGTCGTCATCGAGATGCTCGTCTACTTCGTGGCCGAGAGGTAGGCACCCCGACCTCAGGAGCCCCGTCCTCAGGACCCCATCCTCAGGAACAGGCGAGGACGGGATCCCCCCAGAGCGATTCGTCGGGCGTGATGCCCAGCCCGGGGCCGGGAGGCAGGTCGATCCACCCGCCGTCGATGCGGATGCCGTGCTCGGCGTCGTAGTGGCCGTCCACGTACGGCTCGGCGATCCAGGTGCCCTCGAAGTTGGTCGGGTCCACCGTGGCCCCGACGTGCACCGATGCCGCCGCCACCAGATCGCCACCCCACGTGTCGTCCACCGTGTGGGGCCTCCGGGCCGCCGCGCAGACGTCGCGCACGGCACGCATGGCGCTGATGCCGCCCACCCGGCTGACCTTCATCCCGAAGCCGTCGGCCACCCGTTGGCCGATGGCCGTCACCACGACCCCGAGGTCGGTGGCCGACTCGTCCAGGTAGAGGGGATGGCAGACCTTCCCGACGAGCGAGGCGTTCTCCTCGTAGGTGGCGCACGGCTGCTCCAGCACGATGGGGAGGTCCCGACAGGCCTGCGACACCCGGATGGCGTCGCTGGTGGTCCAGCCCTTGTTGGCGTCGGCGGCCAGGCGCACACCCGGACGCAGCGTGGCAGCCACGGCCCGCAGGGCGGCCACGTCCTCCTCGACGGTCCGACCCCCCACCTTCAGCTGGAGCCTCCCGAAGCCCTCGGCCTGGCGGGCCTCGGCGTCGGCGGCCGAGTCCTCCGGCGAGGCGATGAGCACGCCGTGATACGACGGCACCCGCTCGCGCACCGCGCCGCCCAGCAGGTCGCACACCCGCACCCCGTACGCCTTGCCCGTGGCGTCCCAGCAGGCCACGTCGACCGCGGCCTTGGCGTAGCGGTGGTCCATGAGGGCGGCGTCCATGGCCGCGTTCACCCGCCCGATGGCCGTCGGGTCGAGGCCGACGAGGTGCGGTCCGATCTCGGCCAGCGCAGCCCGGGCCCCGAGGGCGTGCTGCGGCTGGTAGGTCGGGCCCAGTGGGCAGGTCTCGCCATAGCCGACCGTGCCGTCGTCGCACTGGAGGCGCACGATGGTGGTGTCCAGGTGCCAGACGTCCTGGGTGGCCATGCGGTAGGGAGCCCCCGGCTCGGGGCCCCGGACCGGGAGGTCGTGCTGGAACACGTCGACGGCGACGATCTTCATGGGACACCCGTTCGGACGGCCTCGGTGGACCGGCGGAACGTAGCAGCGGGTGCCGGCGGGCATCGGACCGGGTGTTTTCCCCGCACGGGTGGTCACCGACCCCCGATTTTTCCTCCTCGTAGAGACATTTCTCCCGAGTAGTGATTTTTGTTGAACTCCGTGGCAGGCGTCACTACTCTGGCGGACGGTTCCGAGCCGGGGGCCACCACTCGTGGTGGACGGCCGAGCCGAAAAGGGGGGGCGACCACGCTCCCCGTACCTACTCAGAGGGGAAACGTCTTCATGTTGAAGCGATTGCTCGTCATCCTCGCCGCCCTGGCGATGGTGGCATCGGCCTGCGGGTCGGACGGAGACGACGGGGCGGCCAGCAGTAGCGCCTCGTCCAGTGACAGCGGCTCGAGCGGCGACAGCGGCTCCAGCGACAGCAGCTCGTCCAGCGACAGCGGTGGCGATGCCGCCGCGTCGTCGGACTCGTCGGATCCGATCAAGCTGCCGATCCACAACTGGTCCAGCCAGATCGCCGGCGTGTACGCCGTCGGCGCCATCCTGGAGGCCACCGGCAACTCGGTCGAGTACATCTCGGCGGACTCCACGCTGGTGTACACCTCGATGTGCGAAGGCGACATGGACCTGGTCCACGAGGTCTGGGAAGGCGCGTTCGGCGTGGCCTTCGAAGAGCAGGTGGACAAGGGCTGCGTGATCGACGCCCAGACCCACGACGCGAAGACGCGTGAGGAGTGGTGGTACCCGTCCTACATCGAGGACGTGTGCCCCGGCCTTCCCGACTGGGAGGCGCTGAACGGCTGCGCCGAGATGTTCGCCACTCCCGACTCGGGCGGCAAGGGCCGCTTCCTCGGTGGTCCGGTGGACTGGCTGAAGGGTGACCAGGAGCGCGTCGACGGCCTCGGCATGGACTTCATCGTCGAGAACGCCGGCACCGCCGGTGCCCTGTGGGCCGCCCTGGAGGCCGCTTCGGCCAACCAGGAGCCGATCGTGCTGTTCAACTGGACCCCGAACTTCATCGAGGCCATGTACGACGGCAAGTTCATCGAGTTCCCCGAGTACGGCGACGGTTGCAAGACCGACCCGGAGTGGGGCATCAACCCCGAGACCACGCATGACTGCGGCAACCCGAAGGACGGGTACCTCAAGATCGGCGTGTGGGAGGGCTTCCCGGCCAAGTGGCCGAACGCCTACGCGGCCGTCCAGCAGATGAACTTCACCAACCTGGACATCGCCCAGCTGGCCATGTACGTCGACATCGACGGCATGGAGCCCGAGGACGCCGCCGACAAGTGGCTGGCCGACAACTG
>JAERSW010000065.1 GCA_016845305.1 Acidimicrobiales bacterium | reverse complement strand
GGTGAGGCCGTGGCGCAGATCTCGGGCTTCGCCGGCCTGTCGGGTGAGATCACCTACGCGGGCACCAACGGCATTCCGCCCAAGGCGGTCCCGATCGCCCGGATCGTCGACGGCGCCGACACCCTCGTCGCCACCATCGGCGGCTGACCCGACATGCTCGAGGTGTCGGGTCTCACGACCGCCTACGGCGAGATCCAGGCACTTCGGGACGCTGACCTGCGCGTCGGGTCCGGTGAGGTCATCGGCCTCATCGGACCCAACGGCGCGGGCAAGACGACGCTGCTGAACACGATCGCCGGGCTCCTCGCGCCCCGGTCGGGCACCGTCACCCTCGAGGGCGACGACGTCACCGGCCGACCGCCGGAGGACCTGCTGCGGGCCGGCCTGGCGCTCGTGCCCGAGCACCGGCGGATCTTCACCGACCTGACCGTGGAGGAGAACCTCCGGGTCGGCGGGGTGACCGTCCCGGCGGGCGAGCGGGGCGCCCTGCTCGACGAGATGGCCGAGCTCTTCCCGGTGCTGCGGGCCAAGTGGACCACGGCGGCCGGGTACCTGTCGGGCGGCGAGGCCCAGCAGCTGGCCATCGGGCGGGCGCTCATGGCCCGGCCCCGGTTGCTGATGATGGACGAGCCCTCACTCGGCCTGGCCCCGATCCTCGTCGACGTGGTCTTCGAGCTGGTCGAGACGCTCCGGGCCCAGGGACGCACCCTGCTGGTCGTGGAGCAGAACGCCACCCGCATGCTGGAGGTGGCCGATCGGGCCTACGTGCTGCGCAGCGGCGAGGTCGTCGCCGAGGGCACCGGCGCCGAACTGCGGGCCGACGAACGGCTCTTCGACATGTTCGTGGGGAACTGAGCGTGGTCGAGCTCCTCCAGAACCTGATCGACGGCCTGGGCCGGGGCAGCATCTACGCCCTGCTGGCCCTCGGCGTGGCCGTTGTCTTCGGCGTCATGCACCTGCTCAACTTCGCCCACGGCGAGCTGATCACGGTGTCGGGCTACGCCGCGTACTGGGCCCTGAACGATGGCTGGTCGTGGTACCTGACGGTCCCGCTCATCGTGGTGGTGGCCGTCCTGACCTCGCTGGTCATCGAGCGGGTGGCGTTCAGCCGGGTCCGGGGGGCCGACCAGTTCACCCTGCTGCTGACCTCGTTCGGCGTCCACTTCGTGGTCTTCGCCATCTTCCTGCTCTACGTCTCGGCGTCGGTGAAGACGTTCCCGCGCCCGGGCTGGGTCACCAACACGTACGCCGTGGGGTCGTTGCGGATCGAGGTCTTCGACACCGTGGTCATCGTCGTCACCCTCCTGACGCTGGCCGGTACCACCTGGGTGCTGCAGCGCACCACCTTCGGTCTGTCGCTGCGGGCCGCGGCGGCCGACTTCGACACGGCCCGCCTCATGGGCATCCGGTCCGACTCGGTGATCCGGGGCGCCTTCGCCCTGTCGGGCCTGCTGGCCGGCATCGCCAGCGTCTTCTGGCTCATGCGGGCCGGCAGCACCGTGCCCAGCGCGGGGATCGACCCCATGCTCAAGGGCGTCCTCGCCGCGCTGATCGGCGGGCTGGGCAGCCTGCGGGGCGCCGTGCTGGGCGGGTTCGCCCTCGGGATGGCCGAGGTGCTGCTGCGGTCGCGGCTGCCCGACTCGGTGGCCAGCCTCACCGAGGGCGTGGTCTTCCTGCTGATCGCCCTCCTGTTCATCTTCCGCCCCCAGGGCCTGGTGGCCGTCGACCATGCCGAGCGGGTCTAGGGCCGAGCGCGGGTAGGAGGGCGGCCTGATGTTCCCCGACCTGCGACGCGACGTGTTCGTCCCGGTGGCCGCCGGGCTGGTCCTGTTCGGCCTGTTCGTCGGCGCCGGGCTCTTCTACCAGGGCGCCCTCGGCGGCCAGGAACGTCTCGTCACCTTCGCCATCATCGACGCCATCCTCGTCCTCGGCCTGCAGGTCTACGTGGGGAACACGGGGATCCTGTCGTTCGGCCACATCGGCTTCGGCGCGGTGGCCGGCTACGCCTTCGCGCTGATGGCCATCGACCCGGTCGAGAAGGCCAAGCGGATCTCCGACGCCCCCTTCGGCCTGACCGACGTCCACCTCGGCCCGTGGGCCGGCCTGGCGGTGGCGGTGGCCGTGGTGCTGGTGGTCGGTGCCGTGGTGGGCATCGGCCTGGCCCGCTCGGGTGCCGAGTCGGGTGCCGTGTCGGCCACCGTCATCACCCTGGCCCTCCTGTTCGTGACCCACGAGGTGGCCCGCAACTGGCCCGACCTGACCGGGGGCGACCGGGCCGGGCTGTCGTTCAAGATCGGCGGGGCACTGGACTCGCGCACCCCGCTGTACCTGGGGCTGCTCGGCGCCATCCTCGTGGCACTGCTGTACGCCCGGAGTCGGGGCGGACGCATGGCCCAGGCGGCCCGTGAGGACGACCTGGCGGCCCGGGCCATGGGGGTGAACCCCCTGGTCCAGCAGATGGTGGCCCTGCTGATCTCGGTCTCGGTGGTCTCGGTGGGCGCCAGCCTCCGGGTCTACGAGAAGGGCTCCATCCTGCCCAGCGACTTCTTCTTCAACCTGACCCTGGTCACCCTGGTGATGCTCATCGTGGGCGGGCGCCGCAGCGTGACCGGGGCGCTGCTCGGGGTGGCCGTCATCACCGCGGGACGCGAGCTGGCGCGGCGCATGGGCCAGGACGGCTTCGAGCTGTTCGGCCTGGGCCTGGACGACGCCCCGCTGGACTGGATCTTCCGGGAGAACCTGAAGACGGTGTTCCTGGGCGTGGCCATGCTGGGCTTCATGGTCTGGCGGCCCGACGGCCTGCTCGACGACTGGGACCTGGACCGCTGGCTGCACGCCCGCCTGCGACGGTGGCGGGAACGTGGGGCGGAGGCGCCCGAGGTCCCCGAGGTGGTGCCGGACCTCGTGGAGGGCGGGCCCGGGGACGAGGCCGTGCTGGTGGCCGACGGCGTCACCGTGTCCTTCGGCGGGTTCCGGGCGCTGGACGGGGCGGGTCTCGAGGTGGGCCGCCACGAGGTGCTCGGGGTGATCGGACCCAACGGAGCGGGGAAGACCACCCTGCTCAACGTGGTCACCGGCCTGGTCGGCTCCGACTCGGGGCGGGTGGCCCTGGGCGGCGCCGACCTCTCCGGTGCGCCGTCGCACCGCATCGCCCGCAGTGGCCTGGTCCGGACCTTCCAGAACCTGCGGCTGTTCGGATCGCTGACCGTGCGGGAGAACGTGGAGGTGTCGGCGCTGGTGGCCTCGTCGACCCGTCGGCACCGTCCGCCGCCCGACGTGGACGGGCTCCTGGTGGCCGCCGGCCTGTGGGACGTCCGGTTCCGTCGGGCACGCGAGCTGGACTACGGCACGTCGCGGCGCCTGGAGCTGGCCCGCGCCGCGGCCATGTCCCCGTCGTTCCTGCTGCTGGACGAGCCGACGTCGGGGATGAGCGACGCCGAATCGGAGGCCATGGTCGACCAGGTGCGCCGCATGGCCGGGCTGGTGGGGGCCGGGGTGGTGGTCATCGACCACGACCTGAACTTCATCACCGGGATCTGCGACCGGGTGACCTGCCTGGACGCCGGCCAGGTGATCGCCACCGGCACGCCGGACGAGGTCCAGGCCCATCCGGCGGTCCGGGCCGCCTACCTTGGGACGTCAGGCGGCGGCTGACCCGCTGGCCCGTCCAACCAGCCAGGCGAACAGCGGATCGTCGGCCCGGGTGGGGAGCATCTCGGGGTGCCACTGGACGGCCACCACCGGCAGGTCGGCGTGCTCGAGCCCCTCGACGGAGCCGTCCTCGGCCCGGGCGGTGACGACCAGCCCGTCGCCCAACTCGTCGACCGTCTGGTGGTGGAGCGAGTTGACCGGACGGTCCGCTCCGTACAGACCGCCCAGCACCGAGCCGGCGGTGAAGTCGACCCGGTGCCACTCGGTGTCGACCGGCTCGGCGAAGCCGGAGTGGGTGGGGACGTCCTGGTGGAGGGTGCCGCCGGCGTGGACGTTGACGACCTGCAGCCCGCGGCAGATGCCGGCCACCGGGAGGCGGTCGGCGTAGGCGGCGTCGAGGACCGCGCACTCGTGTTCGTCGCGGAACGGCTCCGGGGGGAAGGCGTCGGTCGTCGAGGCGTGCCCGTAGCGGTTCGGGTCGACGTCGGCGCCGCCGGTCAGCAGCACGCCGTCCAGGCGGGGGACGAGGTCGCCCGGATCGACGTCGAGGGGCAGGTGCACGGGGATGCCGCCGGCCTCGAGGACACCCCGTCCGTAGTCGGCGTAGTAGAGGTCGACCGGCATGTGGGCCAGCACGTCGAGGTTGCCGACCAACTGGTCCCCGCGCTTGCGGCGTCCGGTGATCCCGATCAGCGGTCGTCGTGGCATGTGTGGATCCTCTCCTGTGCCGGTCCCCGGGGACGGGTCCCTCCCGGCTGTCGTCCCACTGCGGCGCTTGCCACTGGACATCTAAATGAATATTGTATTCAAAGTTGTCCAGCGGGTGGTGCCGTGCCGCCCGGGCGAGCCTGAAGGAGCCCGTGGGACCCATCGTGGAACAGGAGACCGCAGTCCGGGACGTCGGCGATCCGCCGCCACGGTACCCGTCGCGCACGCCGTCCTCCAGACGACGGGGCGTCCTCGGCGAGGAGGTCGTGGACTACGTCCGCGACCTGATCCTGACCGGGACCCTGCGCTCCGGCGAGAAGATCGACCAGCTGGCGGTCAGCGAGGCCCTCGACGTCAGCCGCAGCCCCATCCGCGAGGCGCTCGTCGTGCTCAGCCGCGAGGGCCTCGTCGAGCTCACCCCCCGCCGCGGAGCGGCCGTGGCCCGCCTCTCGCCGGAGGACATCGTCGACCACTACGCCCTGTTCGGCGTGGTCTCCGGTCGGGCGGCCGCGCTGGCGGCCGAGAACCTCGACGGCGACGCCCTCGACGACCTGCGCGACGTCCACGCCCGCTTCCTCGCCGCGGGCACCGACGGCGACCTGGACGCCGACGCGCTCCAACAGCTCAACCACGACTTCCACCGGATCATCAACCTGGCCGCGCCGGGACGGACCCGGTGGCTGCTGCGCCACCTCGAGCACTCCGTGCCCACCAGCTACTACGAGTTCGCCGACGGCTGGAACCGGTCCGCCGTCGAGCACCACGCCGGGATCCTCGACGCCATCGTGGCCGGCGACGCCGACGGCGCCCGCCGGGCCATGGAGGCCCACCTGCAGGCCAGTGGCGAGGCCGCCGCCGCCGAGTTGGCCGCACGCGGCTTCTTCGACGTCACTGACCAGGCGGACGACGCCCGGGAGGACACCGCGTGATCGCCGGAGCCGCATCCGCCCACCGCGACGACCTCGACGTCATCCGCACCGAGGTCCGCCGCCTCGCCGACAAGTACGGCTGCGAGTACTGGCGCGGCCTCGAGCCCGATCGCTACCCGGAGGAGTTCGTCGCCGACCTCACCACCCACGGCTGGCTGGGCGCCCTCATCCCCGAGGAGTACGGCGGCGGCGGCCTCGACCTCACCGGCGCCTCGGTGATCCTCGAGGAGGTCTCGGCCAGCGGCGGCAACCCGGCCGCCTGCCACGCCCAGATGTACGTCATGGGCACGCTGCTCCGGCACGGCTCCGAGGAGCAGAAGCAGCGGTACCTGCCCCGGATCGCGTCGGGCGACCTGCGCCTCCAGGCGTTCGGCGTGACCGAGCCGGCGGCCGGATCCGACACCGGCAGCATCCGCACCCGGGCCGTGCGCGACGGCGACGTCTGGCGGGTCAACGGCCAGAAGATCTGGACCAGCCGGGCCATGTACTCCGACCTGATGGTCCTGCTGGCCCGCACCATGCCGGCCGAGGAGTGCGAACGCCACACCGACGGCCTGTCGGTGTTCCTCGTGGAGATGCGCGACGACGCCGGCGAGCTGGTGCCCGGGCTGTCCATCAACCCCATCCCCACGATGATGAACCACAACACCACCGAGGTGTTCTTCGACGACCTGGAGCTGCCCGCGGATGCCCTCGTCGGCACCGAGGGCATGGGCTTCCGCCACGTGCTCGACGGCATGAACGCCGAACGCATCCTCATCGCTTCGGAGTGCATCGGCGACGGCCGATTCTTCCTCGAGCGGGCGTCGGCCTACGCCTCGGAGCGGACGGTGTTCGGACGTCCCATCGGGGCCAACCAGGGCGTGCAGTTCCCGCTGGCCAAGGCGTACGCCAACCTGCAGGCCGCCGACCTGATGCGCTACCGGGCCGCGGAGCTGTTCGACGCCGGACGCCCGTGCGCGGCCGAGGCGAACATGGCCAAGATGCTGGCCTCGGAGGCCTCGTGGGCGGCCGGCAACGCCGCGCTCGACACCCACGGCGGCTTCGGCTTCGCCGTCGAGTACGACATCGAGCGCAAGCTCCGGGAGACCCGGCTGTACCAGGTGGCGCCCGTCAACAACAATCTCGTGCTGGCCTTCCTCGGCGAGAAGGTCCTCGGCATGCCCAAGAGCTACTGATGGAGGCCTGCTGATGCGAGCCGTCGTGTGCGACGCGGTGGGGTCCGACCTGCGCCTCGTCGACGACCACCCCGAACCCGTCGCAGCCGGAGGGGCCACCCTCACCGTCACCGCCTGCGGGGTCTGCCACAGCGACCTGCACGTCGTCGACGGCGACTTCCCCAGCCCGCTGCCCATGGTCCTCGGCCACGAGGTCACCGGCGTCCACGACCGCCTCGGCCCGGTGATGCTCTACGCGCCGTGGGGTTGCCGGTCGTGTCCCCAGTGCGCCGACGGCCTCGAGCAGATCTGCCCGGACGCCACCGAGGCCGGCCTGTTCGCCGACGGCGGCTACGCCGAACGCATGGCCGTGCCCGACGAGGCGTACCTGTCGCCGCTGGACGGCCTCGACCCGTTCGTGGCCGCGCCCCTGGCCTGTGGCGGCCTCACCGCCTACCGGGCCGTCGACCACGGCCTCGCCACCCTGCGCGACCGGGCGGCCGGCCGCGGCGAGGCACCCCGGGCCATGGTCATCGGCGCCGGCGGCCTCGGCCAGTACGCCATCCGCTACCTGCGGGCCCTGACCGACGCCGAGGTGGTGGCCGTCGACCTCGATCCCGCCAAGCAGGCCACGGCGCTCGAGATTGGCGCCCACGCGGCCTGCGGTCCCGACGACGACCCCGGCACCGCCGACGTGGTCCTGGACTTCATCGGGGCCGACGCCACCCTCGGCCTGGCCGCCACGACGGTGCGACGCCGCGGCGTGGTGGCCATCGTCGGCCTGTTCGGCGGGCGCATCCCCTTCGGCCTCGGCGCCGTGCCCCACGAGGCCCGGTTCCTGTCCAGCTTCTGGGGTTCGCGCGTCCAGATGGACGAGCTGCTGGACCTTGCCCGACGCGAACCGGCGATCCTCCAGGACGTCGAGGTGCTCGGGCTGGCCGACGCCCAGACCGCCCACCAGCGGCTGCGGGCCGGCGACGTCCGCGGCCGCCTCGTGCTCGACCCCAACCGCTGACCCGACCTGCTGACCAGACTCCCACCCATCACCCCGGAGACCCCCGATGAACACCAACACCTTCCTCACCAAGTGCCGGGAGACCGGCGTCCACACCGTCGAGGTGGCGGTCGTGGACACCTACGCCCACCTGCGCGGCAAGCGCGTCCCCGTGGACCGCTACTTCGCCGAGGTGGCAGACGACGGTGCGGCGATCGCCGACGCCATCTACATCCTCGGCGTGTCCGACGAGATCATCGAGCACGAGACGGTGAACATGGAGAACGGCTTCCTCGACACCCGGATCGTGCCCGACCAGGAGTCGCACCGCCTGCTGACCCACCGGCCCGGCTACGGCATCGTGTTCTGCTCCAGCCTCGACGAGCACGGCACCGGCCCCCACGAGCTGTCGCCGCGGGACCTGCTGGCCGCCCAGGTCGAGCGGTGCCGGGCCCTCGGCGTCGACCCGGTCGTGGCCACCGAACCCGAGTTCTACCTGTGCGCCATCGGCGACGACGGCACCTGGGCCCCGGTGCGGTCGCACATCAAGTACAGCTCGTTGACCGACGCCCCCGACCTCGAGGTGGCGCTGGCCGACATGCGGGCCGGGCTGGCCGGGGTGGGCATCGTCGTGGAGTCCTCCAACCTGGAGTACGGGCCCGGCCAGATCGAGGTCAACACGGGTCCGGCCGACGCCATGCGGGCCGCCGACGACTACGTGCTCTACCGCTCCATCGTCAAGCAGGTGGCCGAGCAGCACGGCATGCGGGCCACCTTCATGCCCAAGCCGTTCACCGAGGAGTCCGGCTCGGGCCTGCACGTGCACACCAGCCTGCGGGCCACCGACGGGTCGAACGCCTTCGCCGACAGCGACGGCGTCCCCAACGAGCTCATGGGCCACTGGGTGGCCGGCATCCTCGAGCACGCCGAGGCCCTCGTCCTGCTGGGTGCCCCGACGGCCAATGGCGCCCGGCGGATCCGCCCGTACTCGTTCGCCCCCACCCACGTGCACTGGGGACTGGACAACCGGTCGGTGCTGGCGCGCTGCATCGTGGAGGCCGGCTCGGCGGCCAACCGGGTGGAGTTCCGCTCGGGCGGCGCGGACGCCAACCCGTACCTGCTGATCGCCGGGATCCTGGCCGCCGGTTGCGACGGCATCGAGCGGTCGCTCGGCCTGCCGCCCATGTCCGAGGGCGACATGTACGACGACCCGGGCGACTGCACCCCGCTGGCCACCACGCTGACCGAGGCCATCGCTGCGTTCGAGGGCAGCGCCCTGGCGTCGATGCTGGGCGACGGCTTCTCCCGCAGCTACGTCACGCTGGCCCGGGTGGAGGAGGCCTACGCGGCCGAGAACAACCCCGACCCCGACGACGTGAACGACTGGGAGCGGGCCCGCTACCTGGAGTTCAGCTGAGCCCCCGGGCCGGCTCCGAGGACGAGGGGACCACCATGGCGGACACGACGAAGGGCCCGGCCAGCCCGGCCGACATCGCCAGCCCGACGATCTACCTGGACGGCATCCCGCACGAGGGGTTCGCCGCCATCCGCGAGGTCGACGGGCTGGTCTGGCACCCCTACGGCGACCAGGGCGACCGGAGCGGCTTCTGGGCCGTCACCCGGCACGCGGACGTGCGCGAGGTGTCCAAGAGCCCGGACGTCTTCTCGTCGGCCATCGGGCACACCAACCTGTGGGACCTCGAGGCCGACGCCCTGGAGGCCCGCCGCTCCCTGATCGACTCCGACGCCCCCGACCACACCCGCCTGCGACGGGTGGTGTCGAAGGCCTTCACGCCGCGCACCACCCGCAACTGGGAGGGGATGGCCCGCGACATCGCCGCCGAGCTGGTCGAGGACTTCGTGGCCGACGGCGGTGGTGACTGGGTCGGGAAGGTGGCCGCTCCGCTGCCCATCAAGGTCATCCTGGCCATCCTCGGCGTGCCCACCGAGGACGCCGACTACATGGTGGAGCTGACGAACTACCTGGTGGAGGGCACCGGCGAGGGCACGTCGCTCCCCGACGACGCCTACGGCAACACCACCCCGACGCGGCTGCTGCCCTTCAACAGCCCGGCGAGCCACGCCCTGTACGAGTACGCCGAGAAGATGCGCCAGCTGCGCATGGCCGAGCCCGGCGAGGACCTGGTCACCGGCCTGCTCGAGGCCGAGGCCGACGGCGAGCGCCTGACCGCGGCGGAGTACCGGAACTTCTTCCAGCTGCTGGTGTTCGCCGGCAACGAGACGACGCGCACGGCCATGATCCACGGGGCCATGGCGCTGGCCGAGCATCCCGACGAGTGGGCGAGGCTGCAGGCCGACCCGTCGCTGGTGGTCCGGGCCGTGGACGAGGTCATCCGGTGGGCCAGCCCGATCCTGCACATGCGGCGCACGGCCAGCCGGGACACGGAGCTGGCCGGGACCCCGATCGCGGCCGGCGACAAGGTGGTCATGTGGTACGCCGGGGCCAACCGGGATCCGGAGGCCTTCGACGACCCGTACCGCTTCGACGTGGGCCGCGAGGACAACCCGCACTACGCCTTCGGCGGCGGTGGTCCGCACTTCTGCCTCGGCGCGTTCCTGGCCCGGATGGAGATCCAGGTGCTGCTCGAGGAGATGCTGGCCCGCGACGTCGTGCTGGCGCCCGGCTCGGCGCCGGAGCGGCTGGCGTCGAACTTCGTGCACGGCGTGTCCTCGGTCGAGCTGGCGGTGGCGTGATGGGCGGGGATCCCACCGGGGACGGGTCCGAGCGGGTGGCGATGGTCGTCGACGAGGACCGGTGCATCGGGATCGGGCAGTGCGAGCTGCTGGAGCCCGACGTGTTCCGCCTCGGCGACGAGGACGCCATCTCCCGGGTGGTGGACGGGGCCGACCTGCCCCGCGCCCGGGCCCTGGAGCTGGTCGACCGCTGCCCGAGCGGCGCCATCTCGATCGCCGACGCCTGAACGGGACGCCTGAAGGTGGACCCCCTGGACCCGGTGGCTCCCGCAGCACACTTCGTATACGGTATGCGAATCACTCGGTCGGGAGAACCGGCCGGTGGGGAGGGGCCCGAGGATGACCACGACGAGGATGACCACCACGGGTACGGACCGGTTCGGCCAGGTCGTCACCGCGGACGCATCGTCGACGGTGGACGGCTGGGACCTCGCCATCACCGACGTCCTGGACTTCCGTGGCGAACCGGAGGAACGCCTCCACCGGCTGACCGCCGACGACGAGTCGTTCGTGATGGGCCTCGTGTTCACCCTCGCCGGTGCCGTCCTCGGCGGCGACGACCCGCTGTCGGCCGCGGTGCAGGACGACCTCGTGGTCCTCGAGGACCGGAGCCGCCGGGCGACCCGGCGCGAACGCGACCACGCCACGGCGGTGGCCACCCTGGTGGCCGGCGACTTCACCGCGGCCGCCGCCTGCTGGGACGACATCGGCGCCCGCCACCCCCACGACGTCGTGGCCACCCGATTCGCGCACGCCGTCTACCTCCACGTCGGCGACGACGCCCGCCGCCTCCAGGCCACCACCGCGGTGCTCGGGCGGCTCCGGCCCGGCGACCCCGGCCACGGGGTGGCGGCCGGCCAGCACGCCTTCGCCCTCGAGGAGGTGGGGCGCTTCGCCGAGGCCGAGCACCACGCCCGCCTCGCCCTCGAGGTCGACCCGGTCGACGTGTGGGCCCTGCACGCCCTCGCCCACGTGTACGAGATGCAGGAACGCACCGACGAGGGCATCGAGTTCCTGCGCGGCACCCGGGACGCCTGGATCGAACGCGACCACCTGGCCCTTCATCTCGAATGGCACCTGGCGCTCCGCCTCCTGGCCATCGGCGAGGTCGTGGAGTGCCTGGCGCTGGTCGACGAGCGCCTGCCCGACGCCGACCGGGGGTTCCGCCTGTCCGACCTGACATCGCTGCTGTGGAGGCTCGAGCTGGCCGGATGCAACGTCGGCGACCGGTGGACGGCGCTGGCCGCGAGGTGGCGGGGCCACGACCAGCTCCACACCACCGGCTTCCTCGACCTGCACGCGGCGCTGGCCTTCTCGGCCTGCCCCGACGCCCCGGGCGCCGAGGCCTTCTGGGCGGGCCTGGACGCCTGCCAACGCGATGGGGGGTCCCAGAACGCCCGGACCTTCGACGAGGTGGTCCGCCCGCTGGCCGCCGCCGTGCGCGACCACCGTCGTGGCCGACACGCCGAGGCGTCGGTTGCCATCGCGGACCTGGCGTCGGCCACCCACCGGGTGGGCGGGAGCCATGCCCAACGCGACCTGTTCACCCGGACCGGCGACGCCTCGCAGCGCCTCGCCGGCCAGCCGACCACCACGGAGGACCCTGCGTGACCACGATCGAGCGATCGGCGGTCCGGCCCGACCTGGCCGATCCGGCCACCTACGACGCCGGCATCCCCCACGAGGCCTTCGCCACGCTGCGGGCCACCCCCGGCCTGGTGCGCAACCCCGACGGGCCGTGGGGCTCGGGCTTCTGGTCGGTCACCCGCCTCGACGACCTCGTCGCCGTCTCCCGGGACACCACCACCTTCTCGTCGGCGGTCGGCCACATCCAGATCTACGACGTGGACGAGGACGTGCGCGACGCCCGGGCGTCGATGATCGACCTCGACCCGCCCATCCACACCCGGCTCCGCCGCCTGGTCAGCTCGGCCTTCACCCCGAAGCACGTCCAGGACTACGTCGGCGACGTGCGGCGGCGCATCGGCGACCGGCTCGACGCGTTGGAGGCGGCCGGGGGCGGCGACTGGGTGGCCGAGGTGGCGGCTCCCATTCCCATCGGCGTGATCTGCGCCCTGATGGGCGTTCCCGAGTCCGACCACGACCTGATGATCGAGATGACCGACCACCTGGTCGAGGGCACCTCGTCGGCCGAGCTGGACCCCGGCGCCTACGGCAACACGAAGCCGCTGCGCGAGCTGCCGTTCAACAGCCCGGCGGCGTTCGGGGTCGAGGAGTACGCCCGGCGGGCCCGTCGGGACCGCCTCGCCGAGCCCCGCGACGACCTCCTCACGCAGCTGGCCGTCGCCGAGGTGGACGGCGAGCGCCTCAGCGAGACCGAGTACGCCCGGTTCTTCCAGCTGATGATCTTCGCCGGCAACGAGACCACCCGGTCGGCCATGGCCCACCTGGCGACCCACCTGATGGACCACGCGGACGAGTTCGACCGGGTGCGGGCCGACGGCGACCTGCTGGACGGGGCCGTCGAGGAGGTCGTGCGCCACGCCTCGCCCATCCTCTACTTCCGACGCACCGCGATGGCCGACACCGTCCTGGCCGGGACCGAGGTGGCGGCCGGCGACAAGGTCGTCATGTGGTACGCCAGCGCCAACTTCGACGAGGCCCACTTCGCCGACCCGCTGGCCTTCGACGTGGGCCGACCGCGGGTGCCCGGCCACGTGGCGTTCGGCGGGGGCGGTGCCCACTTCTGCCTCGGCGCCTCGCTGGCCCGCATCGAGCTGGCCGAGCTGGTGGCCGAGGTGCTGCGCCGCGGACTGCGGCTCCGACCGGCCGGGGAGGTCGAGACGGTGTCGTCCAACTTCGTGAACGGGGTGGCCCGGCTGCCCGTGGAGGTGTCCCGATGACCGGTTCCGCGACCGACGAACCGGTCCGGCCGCTGGAGGGGATCCGCGTCGTCGACGCGGCGACCATCCTGGCCGGGCCCTACGCGGCGTCGGTCCTCGGCGAGTTTGGCGCCGAGGTCGTCAAGGTCGAGCAGCCCGGCGTGGGCGACCCCATGCGGCGCCTCGGCACCGCCGGCCCCGAGGGCGACACCTGGTGGTGGCTCAGCGACACCCGCAACAAGGAGAGCGTCGAGGTCGACCTGCGCACCGACGAGGGCGCCGAGGCCTTTCGCTCGATGGTCGACCGGGCCGACGTGCTCGTCGAGAACTACCGCACCGGCACGATGGACCGGTGGGGCCTCGGCTTCGAGGACCTGCGGGCCCGCAACCCGGGCCTCGTACAGCTGTCGGTCAGCGGCTACGGCCGCACCGGACCGCTGGCCACCACCGCGGGAGTGGCGCGCATCGCCGAGGCCTTCACCGGGTTCGCGGCGCTCACCGGCGAACCGGACGGCGCCCCGAACCTGACCGGCTCGTCCGGCCTGGCCGACTACCTGGCCGGCCTGTACGGCGCCCTCGGCGTGCTCCTGGCCCTGCGGGCCCGCGAGGTGACCGGCCGCGGCCAGCTGGTCGACGTGGCCCTCTACGACGGGATCGCCCGCGTGCTCGACGAGCTCGTGCCCCTGTTCTCGGCCACGGGGATCGGGCGCGACCGGATGGGCCCCGACACCCATCGTTCGGCGCCGCACAGCAACTACCGCACGGTCGACGGTGGGTGGCTGACCATCGCCTGCACCAACGACCGCATGTTCGACCGCCTCGCCGAGGTCATGGGCCGCACCGACCTGCTCGACGACGAGCGCTTCGCCACCAACGCCGCCCGCATCGCCAACCGGGAGCTGGTCAACATGGTGGTCGGTGACTGGGTGGCCACCACCCCGGTCGACGACGTGGTGGCGGGCTGCGAGGGAGCGGCGGTGCCCGTCGGCCTGGTGCGGACCGTCGACGGCTACCTGGCCCACCCGCAGGTGGTGGCCCGCGAGTCGGTCGTCACCGTGGAGCACCCGACGGTCGGGCCGGTGACCGTGCCCGGCGTGGTGCCCCGCCTGCTGGAGACGCCGGGCGCCATCCGCCGTCTCGGCGCCGTGCTGGGCGAGGCGTCGGCCGACGAGATCGCACGACGGTGGGCCGACGCCGGGGACGTGACCGACAGGGCCGCCGACACGAACCTCGAGAGGGAAGCTGAAGGAGACGCGACGTGAGCTGGCAACTGACCGCCGAGCAGGAGGCGCTGCGGGCCCGAGCCCGTGGCCTGGCGACCGAGGTCGTGGGCCCCCGGGCCGCTGAGGTGGATCGCACCGAGGAGTACCCGTGGGACGTCGTCGAGGCCCTGCGCGACGCCGGCCTCACCGGCATGACCGTGTCGGCCGAGTACGGCGGTGCGGGCCACTCGTTCCTCGACGCCGTCCTGGTCGTCGAGGAGATGGCCCGGCAGTGCGGCGTGACGGGGCGCATCGCCGTGGAGGCCAACATGGGCGCCATCTCGGCGGTCATGCACTACGGCACCGAGGCGCAGAAGCGGCTGGCCGCCGGGCTGGTGCTGGACGGTGACAAGCCGGCCATCTGCATCACCGAGCCGGGGGCGGGCAGCGCCGCCTCGCAGATGACGACGCGGGCCGACCGACGCGGCGACGCCTTCGTGCTCAACGGCGGCAAGCACTGGATCACCGGCGGCGGGGTGTCCCGCCTCCACCTGGTGTTCGCCCGCGTCTTCGACGAGGACGGAACCGAGGAGGGCATCGGCGGCTTCCTGGCCGTGCGGGACGAGAACCCCGGCCTGGTGGTGGGCCGCCGCGAACCCACCATGGGCCTGCGGGGCATCCCCGAGACCGAGATCCTGCTGCAGGACATGGTGGTCGAGCCCGACATGGTGCTGGTCCCGCCGTCGGGCTTCGGCCGGGGCTTCGCCGAGCTGATGAACGCCTACAACAGCCAGCGGGTGGGAGCGGGCACGGTGGCCCTCGGCCTGGCCGCCGGTGCCCACGACCGGGCGGTGGCCTTCGTCAAGGAGCGGGAGCAGTTCGGTCGACCGGTGGCCGAGTTCCAGGGCGTCCAGTGGATGCTGGCCGACATGGCCATCCGCCTGGAGGCGGCCCGCAGCCTGACGTGGCGGGCCGCCGCCTCACGGGGCCCCGACGGCAGCCCGTTCCCCGACCCGTCGATGGCCGCCCAGGCCAAGGTGTTCACCTCAGAGGCCGCCATCGACGTGGCCAACGACGCCCTGCAGCTGTTCGGGGCGGCCGGCTACTCGCGGAACAACCCGATGGAGCGCATCTGCCGGGACGTCCGCATGTTCACCATCGGCGGTGGCACGGCACAGATCCTGCGCACCGTGGTGGCGTCGCGGGTGCTGGACATGAAGCTGCCGCAGGGACGCGGCGGGTTCCTCCCCCGGGACCCCGGACCATCGACGCCGGGGACGTGAGCGTGGTGGACCACCCGTCGGCACCGGCCGCGTTGGCGCCGATCGGCGCCGGCGCCCGGAGCCTGGCCGAGGTGGCCTACGAGCGGATCCTGGACGCCGTGCTGGACGGCGGGTTCGGCCCCGGCGACCGCCTCATCATGGACCGGCTGGCCGAGGACCTCGGGATCTCGCGGACCCCGGTGCGCGACGCCCTGCGGCGGATGGAGTCCGACGGCCTCGTGGAGGCGGCCACCAAGGGCTTCGTCATCCGGATGCCGGGCGCCGAGGACGTGTTGGCCATGTACCAGGCCCGGGAACCGGTCGAGGGCTGGGCGGTTCGGATGGCCGCCACCCGGGCCGACGAGGTGGCCGAGTCGATCACCGCCGCCCTACGGCGCCTGGCGGATGTATCGGGGACGACGATGCCCGGCTCGGAGGCCTACCGAGCCAACCGGGACTTCCACCGGACGGTGGTCGAGGCGGCGGGGAACCCGGTGGTGGTCGACTGCTTCGACGCCATCTGGGGTCGCGGCCTGGCCGCGCTGTCGTTCGCCGAGTCGGCACGCCACGGCACGACGGTGGACGTCGACGAGCACCGGGTGCTGGCCGATGCGGTGCTGTCCGGCGACCCGGACCGGGCCGAGGCCGAGATGCTGGCCCACATCCGCCGGGGCGTCGGCTCCGTCTGAGGACGGCTGCCTCCACCGGGCCCGCTACAGGTAGGGCAGGTAGAACGCCTTCTCCCAGTCGGTGAACTCGTCGCGGGCCGAGGCCTCGTCGCCCACCGCCTCGACGTACCTGCCCACCTCGGCCTCCTTGATGGCCAGCACCTGGTCGACCAGCCCGCGACCGAGGGCGTCGGCGAACGCCGTGTCGCCGGCCAGGGCCTCGAGTGCCCCGCCGAGCGAGTCGGCCACGAACCGGTCGGTGCAGGCCTCCTCGAGGGCGTCGCCCGTCTCGGCGTCGGGGCAGTCCAGGCCGGCCTCCACGCCGAGGCGGGCCGCGGTCAGCACGGCGGCCACCGTCGTGTGGATGGGCGACGTGGCGTCCGGCATCCGGTTCTCGAGGCGGGTCGAGGCGTCCCGCTCCGGGTTGACCCGGACCGTGGCGCACCGGTGGTCGTGGCCCCAGTTGGCCCAGTAGCCGGACATCTGGCCGGGGCGCAGCCGCTTGTAGGAGTTGACGCTGGGGGCGCACACCGCACCCATGGCCGACAGGTGGTGGAGCTGGCCGGCGATGCACTGCCGGGCCAGGTCCGACAGGCCGTCGGCGCCGGCCGGATCCAGCAGGGCGTTGTTCCCGTCGGCGTCGACGAGGCTGAAGTTGACGTGCACGCCGTTGCCGCCCCGGTCCAGCAGCGGTCGGGGCAGGAAGGTCAGCAGGTGGCCCATCCCGTAGGCCACGTCGCGGGCCATGGCCCGGAACAGGAAGGCCTCGTCGGCGGCGGCCAGGGCGTCGTCGTAGCGCAGCGTGAACTCGAACTGGGCCTCGTCGTACTCGGTGTTGACGGACTCCATGCGGAAGCCGACGGCGTCGGCCACGTCGTGGATGGCCCCGGCGATGCCGGCCGGGTCGTTCATCGGTCCGGTTCCGTAGACGAACGAGCCGGGCGTGTCGTAGGGGGCCCAGCCGCCCTCGCCGTCGGGCTGCAGCACGAACGCCTCGTACTCGATGCCCACCTTCGGGGTGTAGCCGAGCGCCTCCCAGGCGGCCACGGCGTCCTTCAACGCGTTGCGGGGCGCGAACGGGACGGGTCGGCCGCCCTCCACGAGGTCGCCGACGACCACGCCGACGCCGTCCTCCCAGCCGTCGCGCACGCCGTCCATGTCGATGGTGCACTCCATGTCGGGGAAGCCCTCGAGCATGCGGGTGCCGGGCGCCGGGACCATGTCGCGGTCGTACAGCAGGGTGAACACCGACATGGAGTGTCGGGTGCCCCGGTGGGCCAGGTCGGGTGGGAGGTACTTGCCGCGGGGGAGGGCCAGGTGGTCGGGCCAGAGCACGCGGATGCGGCGGTGGTCGGTCATGGTCGGTCCCGTGGTCGGTGGCCTCCGGTGCGCTCCGGAGCCGGGGTGATTTCGTTTGGATCCGAAATGTAGTGTGCGGTCATGCCACGCGCCTTCGCCGCCGGCGACGACGAGCTCGTCGAGGCCGAGAAGCTCATCCGGGACCGGATGGCCGGCCTCGACCTCGACCTGTTGTCGCTCGCCGCCGTGTCCAACGTGTTCCGGACGGCCACCGCGGTCCGCAACCACATGGAGCGCGACGTGCTGCGTGACCACAGCCTGTCGTGGAGCGCCTTCGTGGTCCTTTTCGTACTGCGGATCTGGGGTCCCCAGGAGTCGCGGGACCTGGCCGCGGAGGCCGGCATCTCCGGCGGCACGCTGACCGGGGTGCTCGACACCCTGGAGCGCAAGCGTCTGGTGGAGCGTCGGCCCGTCCCCGCCGACCGGCGTCGTGTCGAGGTGGTCCTGACCGCCACGGGCACCACGGTGGTGGACGAGGTCATGCCGGCCTTCAACCGCGAGGAGGCGCAGGTCACCGCCGGCCTCAGCGACGAAGAGACGGCCACCCTGGCCCGCCTGCTGCGCACGGTGCTGCGGACCGCCGAAGGCCTCGACGACCGGTGACCGGCGAGCGGTTCTGGCCGCACGACGAACAGCTGCTGCGGTCCGTCATGGACTGGAGCTGGAGGCGGATCGTGGGTGGGCAGGACCCGCAGGCCCGGGCCCGACCGGCCCGCGACCTGGCGGCCGACCTGGGCGACACGGTCGTCCCCGACGGGATCGGTGGCCACGAGGCGCTCCGGTTGTTCACCCAGGTGATGGTCCCGGCCACCCGGGCCCAGGACAACCCGATGAACCTGGCCTACGTGCCCGCCGCGCCCACCGAGGCCTCGCTGGTCTTCGACCTGGCGGTCAGCGCGGCGGAGATGTTCGCCGGGACCTGGGAGGCCGGGGCGGGGGCCATCGCCGCGGAGAACCAGGCCCTGGCCTGGCTGGCCGGTCTGGCCGGGTGGCCGACGACGGCAGGCGGCTGCTTCGTGTCGGGGGCCACCATGGGCAACCTGAGCGCGCTGGTGGCCGCCCGGGAGCGGGCCCGGACCCGTCTGGACGCGGCGCCGGACCGGTGGCGGTTCGCGGCCACCGGCGACGCCCACAGCTCGGTGCGGGCCGCGGCGACCGTCATGGACTGCGGGGTGCTGGACGTGCCGGGCGACGAGCGCGGCCGGATGACCGGCGACGCGCTGGCCGCCGTGCTTGACGCGGTGGGCGACGATCCGCTGGCCGACGGGGTGTTCGCCGTGGTGGCGTCGGCCGGGACCACCAACGCCGGGGTGGTCGACGACCTGGCCGGCATCGCCGAGGTGTGCCGGACCCGCGGTCTGTGGCTCCACGTGGACGGGGCCTACGGGGCGGCGGCCCTGGTGGCGCCGTCGGTGGCCCACCTGTTCGCCGGCATGGAGCACGCCGACTCGTTCGTGGTCGACCCCCACAAGTGGCTGTTCGCCCCCTACGACTGCTGCGCGCTGGTGTACCGGGAGCCGGAGCACGGCATGGCCGCCCATGCCCAGTTCGCCGACTACCTCGAGGCGGTGGACCGGGCCGAGTGGAACCCGGCCGACCTGGCCGTGCACCTGACCCGTCGGGCCCGCGGCCTGCCGTTCTGGTTCTCGCTGGCCACCCACGGCACCGACCGCTACCGAGATGCCGTGGAGACGGTGCTGGCCACCACCCGGGCCGTGGTCGACGAGGTCCGGGCCCGCGACCACCTGCGGCTGGTCATGGAGCCCGACCTGTCGGTGCTCCTGTTCGAGCGGGTGGGTTGGGAGATGGCCGACTACGAGGCCTGGTCGGTGCACCACGCCCGGGCGGGAACCGTGCTCTGCGTGCCTACCCGGTGGGAGGGGCGACCGGTGCTGCGGCTCTGCTTCGTGAACCCGGCCACCCGGGCGTCGGTCGTGGCCGCGGTGCTGGACGGCCTGGCGGACGACCCGCCCTCCCCGGTGCCCGGTGGGCACAGGAGGGCCTGAGGCCGCCGAGTTTGAATCATTAGGGACCTAACGATTAGGCTGCCGGGCCATGGGTGAGATCGTCGGAGCAGCCGTGGTGTCCCACGTCCCGCCCATCGTGCTGCCGCCTGAGGTCCGCCTCGAGCTCAACGACGGCGAGGAGATCGACCTCGTCCCCGGGCTTCACCGGCTTCGCACCGAGTGCCTGGACCCGCTGGGTGCCGACACCTTCGTGGTCTTCGACACCCACTGGTTCACCCTCATCGAACTGGTGGTGGCCGCCCACGAGCGTCGCACCGGCCACTACACGTCGGAGGAACTCCCCCGCGGCATGTCGGCCATGCCCTACGACATCCCCGGCGACCCCGAGCTCGCCCACGCCCTGGCGGACGCGGCCCCCGACCACGGGACCTGGATCTCCGCCATCGACGACCCGTACCTGCCCATCCATTACCCGACGGTCAACCTGCTGGGCTTCCTCCAGGGCGACGAGCGGTGGCTGACCACCAGCACCTGCGGCACGGCGGGCGCCGAGGACTTCCTGCTCTGGGGCCGGATGCTGGCCGACGCCATCGCCGGGCTGGACCGCCGGGTCGTCCTCCTGGGCTCCGGCGGGATGAGCCACCGCTTCTGGCCGTTGCGGGAGTTCCGCGACCACGAGTCGTCCGACCCGGCCAACGTGGTCACCCCGGAGGCCCGGGCCGCCGACGAGGCCGTGGTGGCCGCCTGGGAGGCCGGCGCCCACGCCACGGTGGTCGACGGCTACGACGACTACCGGCGCCATGCCCCCGAGGGCCTGTTCGGCCACTACCTCATGATGGTCGGGGCGCTCGGAGGCCGGGACTGCACGGCGAAGGGCGTCCGGTATTCCGGGTACCAGTCGACGGCCGGCACCGGCCAGGTCCACATGTGGTTCGGTCGTCCCGACGGCGGCTGGACGGCCTGACCGCCCGGTCCGACCTTCAGGGGATCAGCTGCCGGTCCCGTCTCCGTCGAGGAACCAGTCCACCAGGGCGTCGGCCCGGGCCCGGTTGCCCTCGGCATGGGACTCCGACTCGGCGATCATCGCCCGGGGGTCGACGTCGTGCCGGCGGAGGTCCTCGGCACCACCCCCCTCGATCCAGAACCGAGCCAGGCGGGGCGTGATCTCGGGATGGAACTGGGTTCCGACGCTGTGGCCGATGCGGAACACCTGGGGGGATACGGCGTTTCGGGCCACCTCGACGGCACCCTCGGGCACCGTGAACCGGTCGTAGTGCCACTCGAACCACGGCCCCGGTGCGACCACGTCGGGTCGGTCGGTCTCGACCTCCACCCAGCCGAACTCGGGCATGTCGGACCGCGTGACCTCGCCGCCGAGCGCGGTGGCCAGGAGTTGGCCGCCGAAGCAGAGGCCGAGCACCGGGACGCCGGCTTCGTGGGCGGTCCGAACCATGTCGATCTCGCGGCCCACCCAGGAGGCGACGGCCTCGTCGGTCACCGACTGGGGCGAGCCGGTCACGAGGATGACGTCGTAGTCGGTGGGGTCGGGGAACGGCGTGGTCGACACCGGGTCGTCCCGGTCGTCCATGACCCGGAACACCTCGAGCTCGTAGCCGCGTTCGACGAGGCGCTCACCGACGCCCTCGGCGGGGCCGTCCTCGTCGTGCTCGATCACCAGTGCCCGCTTCACGGAGCGGAATCCTACGGGGGCCTAGCGTGCGGGACGTGTCCGAGGTGCCCGAGGCCATGGTCCGCATCCCCCCGGCGACCGGGGCCTTCCCGGTGCGGCCCGGGAACCTGGTCGAGCCGCTGGTGGACGGGGCGTCGGCCTTCGACCGGATCGCTGCGGCCGTCGAGGCGGCGACCACGTCGGTGTGGGTGTGCGTGGCCTTCCTCGAGGTCGACGCCCGCTTCCCGGGGGGACGGGGCACGCTGTTCGACCTGCTGGACGCCGCCGCGGAACGGGGCGTCGACGTGCGGGCGCTGGTCTGGCACCCGCAGGGCCACGGCGGGGTCGAGCTCGACGCCTTCCCGGACGACACGTTCCCCGGGACCGAGGCCTCGGTGCGGCTGCTGGCCGACCGGGGGACCCGCTGGCAGGTGCGCTGGGACGCGGTCGGTCGCAACTGCCAGCACCAGAAGGTGTGGTTGGTCGACGCTGGTACGCCCGAGGCGGTGGCCTTCGTCGGCGGCATCAACATCACCCGCGGCTCGATGGCCGGACCGGACCACGACGAGGTCGACCCGTCGCTGGGGTTCGCCCCGGGGGAGCGGTACTCGAACGTCCACGACGTGCACTGTCGGCTCCGGGGGCCGTGCGTGGCCGACGTCCACGACAACGTCACGATGCGGTGGAACGGCGCGTCGGAACGGGCGCGTGCCTTCGGGGCCTACGCCGGTGCGGAGGGACTGGTGACCTCCGACCTGGCGGCCCGACCGGCCGACGCCCGGCCCGACGTAGGGCCCGACGCGGCCGGGACGACGACGGCGCAGGTGCAGCGCAGTGTCCTGCCCGGCCTCTACGACGCCCTGCCCGACGGCGAGAACGCGGTGCGCGAGCAGTACCTGTCGGCCATCGCCGGGGCCCGTCACTACGTCTACGTCGAGGACCAGATCCTGCTCAGCCGGGTGGTCCTCGTGGCGCTGCGCGAGGCGCTGGAACGGGGCGTGCTGGTGGTCGCCTCGGTGCCCGGCGACCCGATGCCCGAACTGGCCGCCGCCCGGGAGCACCCGGGGATCGCCGCCGGCTACGAGGCGCTGGCCGCCCTGGGCGGGTACGAGGGCTTCTGCCTGTCGGCGCCGGCGGTGCGCCGCTCGTGGGGCGTCGAGGAGGTCTACGTGCATGCCAAGACCGCCGTGGTGGACGACGCCTGGGCGACGGTGGGCTCCACGAACCTGGTCTTCAGCTCGTTCCAGGGCGACACCGAGATGAACGTGTCGTTCTGGGATGGTCCCGGGGGCGGGCCGGCTCGGGCGCTGCGGGTGCGCCAGGTCGACGAGCAGGGCGGGTTCGACTCGTCGGGGATGGAGGGTCGGGACGCCGTGGCCCGGTTGATCGACGTGGCCCGGGCCAACGCCGCGGCCCGGGCGGCGGGGGAGCCCTGGACCGGATTCGCCTGCGCCATCGACCCGGCCACCTGGGCGACCTGACCCGGGGTTGTCACAGCTCCGGCCTACGGTCGTTCCATGGAATCCGTACTGGTCCTCGTCGCTGTCTTCTCCGTGCTGGTGGCGGTCGTCGCCGTGGTGTGGGCGGTCCGCCGCCCCGCCTCCGTGGCGTCGCCCGTGCCGGCCGAGTCGGCCCCCGCCCTCGATCCCGGTGCCCTGGCCCAGCTGATCGGCGCCGAGGTCAAGGCACAGGTGTCCGCGACGGCGACGGCGGCCCTGGCCCAGAACAACGAGCAGTTCCTGACCCTCGCCGCCGAGCGGATGGGCGCCGTCCAGGAGCAGACCAAGGGCCTGCTCGACCCGTTCGCGGAACAGATGAAGAAGTTGGACGAGTCGGTCGGCAAGCTCCGGACCGCCCACGAGCAGGACAAGGGCGCGGTCAGCACGATGACCGCCCAGTTGGGGCGCAGCGTGGCCGCGCTGCAGGCCGAGACGACCACGTTGTCCGAGGCGCTGCGGTCGCGGTCGGCCCGTGGGGTGTGGGGCGAGAACCAGCTCCGGAACGTCATCGAGCTGTCGGGCATGGAGCCCTACTGCGACTTCACCGAGCAGACGTCGGCCGAGAACCGCGACGGGGCCGGCGTGCGGCCCGACGTGAAGGTCCGCCTGCCCAACGGAGCGCACCTGTTCGTGGACGCCAAGGTGCCGCTCGACGCCTACCTGCGCGCCCAGGAGGCCACCGAGCAGGCCACGGTCGACGCGGAGTTGCGGGCCCACGCCAAGGCGCTCAAGGACCACGTGAAGGACCTGGCACGCAAGAAGTACTGGGAGGCCGACGACCAGCCGTCGCCGGAGTTCGTGGTGCTCTTCGTCCCGGGTGAGTCGTTCCTGGCCGACGCCCTGCGCGTCGAGCCGGCGCTCCTCCAGGAGTCGATGAACCAGCGGGTGCTGCTGGCCTCGCCGGTGAACCTGTTGGCCCTGTTGTGGGCCGTGGCCGGCGGCTGGCAGCAGGCCCGGGTCAACCAGCACGCCCGGGAGGTGGCCGAGCTCGGCGCCGAGTTGTACGACCGGGTGGGGACGGTGCTGGGGAAGGTCGACGGCGCCGGTCGGGGACTGAACACCGCCGTGAAGGCCTTCAACGGGCTGGTCGCATCGTTCGAGGGGCGCCTGCTGCCCACCATGAGGAAGTTCCCGGGCCTGGGCGTGGGGAACGACGAGTTGCCCAGCCCGTCCGCCGTGGACGAGGCCCCCCGGACCGTGGCTGCCCAGGAACTGCCGGCGGGCGACGAGGAGCCCGGCTCCTAGCCCTCGAGTGACGCCCTCGAGGCGTCGACCGGTGCCTCGTCCCGTGACGGGGTTGTCACACCCGTTGAGATTAATTATAGTTATTTAGCAACGAAATAAGAAAGGTGGTCACGGCTTGTCACGACACGGCACGACATCCGTTCGGCGAGGGGGCGTCCGGCGACGGGGCCGGGCGTCCATCGGGGTGGCGGAGCGGCTCGGCCTCTCCATCGCGGAACCCTGCGATTCCGGGGATCCGGGGGCTGTCACACCCTCCCCGTTGAATGGGAATTCGGCGGGACGGGTGCTGCCGACCAGGGAGCGCCCGGCGAAGAAGGCGCACCACGGCCCTCGTGGTGTGGACAAGGAATGCCGACCGGCGAAGGAGGACGGCTTGCAGAACGAGAATGATCCCCGGGGTGACGACCGGGCGGAGACCCGGGCCCTCGTCACGGCCCTGATGGCCCGGATCGTGGCCGGCGACGACGCCGCGCTCTTCGAGATGATGGCCGCGTTCGGCCACCGCGTGCGGTTCAAGGTGTTGGGGATCCTCCGCGACATCGGTCGCCATGACCTCGTCGTCGACGACCTGGAGGTCGACGGCATGGTGACCGAGGCCTTCATCGTGATCCGTGACCGGGCGGCCGGTTGGCGGCCCGATGGTGGGGCCCTTCCCTGGAACTACGCCTACCGGGCGGTCCGGGCGCGGATCTACGAGGTGGTGGGCCACCGCTACGTCGAGTTGGACGACGGGTCCTTCGACGACGTCGCCCATGCCGACGGGGCGTCCGGCCCCGGGTCGACGCCGTGGCACGACCTCGATGCCGAACAGGTCCTGCGCGACGTCGCCCGGCTCGTGGGTGACGCACGCCTGACGTTCTTCCTCGAGGTGCTCCGCTACTTCGTGAGCGAACGCGACTACGAGGTCGTGGTCGAGTACCTGGTCCAGAAGTACCTGGATGACCCGTCGCCGTCGCAGACGGTGGCCGGTCGTCTGGGCCTCTCCGACGCCAACGTGCGCCAGATCGCCTCGCGGACTCGTCGCCGGCTCCTGAACGCCATCGACGACGGTGCGGTCGACGAGCTCGCCGACGGCCGGTCCGACGGCCTCCGTCCCCACCACCTGCTCGACATCGGCTGGCTGGGCGGAAACGCCGTCAACGGTGGGGACGGCGTCGCATGAGCCACCTCCGCCTGATCGCCGAGGCCGGTGACGTCCGTGCGGCGTCGCCGGCCCCGGCCCCGGCCGCGGTCGACATGACCGCACTCGTCGTGCGCCTGGCCGACCGCTACCGGTCCGACGGCCATGAGCACCCCGTCGCCGCCGCCACAGCGGTCAGCGCCCGGGGCCTGGCCGGCCTGGATCGATCGGCATTCGCCCAACGGTTCGGCCTCACCGAGGCCCAGCTCGATGCCTGCGAATCGGGCCGGGTCGCCCTCGACGACCTCCCGGAACCGGTCGGCACGCTGGTCGAGCGGTCGGGCCGGATCGACCTCCTCCACCTGGCCGACCTCGAGCGCGGCGACCGACGACGGGCCCTCCTCGCCGCGGTGGCGGCGAGACTGGCCGAGCGCGACGCCACGCTCCGAACTCCCGAGTGGTCGTCGGTCCCCGTGAGCGACGCCACCCGCCCGAGCCACGTGGTCGAGGTGGCCGAGGCACGGTGGACGGCCAGACCCGCGGTCTGTGCGGATGGGCCCGCGGTGGTGCCGTTGGCCCTGGCCATGGTCCGCCGACCGGTCGCACCGCCGATCCCGGGCCCGAGGCCGGTGCGAGACGCCCGGATGCGTGAGCTCGCGCTGTGGACCGTCAGCGACTTCCTGGAGACCGAACCCCTCGACCGACCCTGACGGCTCCCGGTTCCCGGCCCCCGGTCCAGGGCCGACGTGGAGGCCCGGGGCCCGGATCGTCACGGTCGACCCGTACAGGGGGGCATGTCAACACCACGCGAAGCGCGGCGGGGCGACGGGCCACCATCGGACGATCCGCGGCGCCGGGACCGCTACTACCTCGCCCATGTCGACGCCGACGGTGGCTACCGGGACCTCTACCTCCTGGCCGGCCGGCTCGGCTCGAGGGGCGGCTACCGACTGACCGACGAAGGCTGGGAGCCCGACGAGCTCCCCGTCGAGTGGATGGTCGGCGGCGCCGACCACCTCGACCCCATCCCCGACCACTGGGCCCGACGGCAGGCCGGCGACCTGGGGATCGACGACCGGACCTTCGACCGGCCCACACGATTCCTCAGGTGATGCGGTTCCGCCGGTGACGCGGCCCCTTCGCTGAGGAGTTGGCCGCCGGGGGGTCGGCCGGGGGACCCTCAGCTGGCCGCTGACCGGCGGGACGCCTCGTCGGCGAGCGCGTCGACCATGGCAACCAGGCGGGCCCGTTCGGGTTCCACGATGCCGGTCATGCCCAACGCGGCCATGGCCGCCGTGCACACCGGACCCACCGACACCGGCACCACCCGTGCCCCATCGAGGGCCGACAGCAGCTCATCCCGTCGACCCCGGGACTCGGCGATCTCCACCAGGTGCACCGCCGCCTGCCGGGTCGTGAACGTCACCGCGTCCAGCCCGCCGTCGCAGACGGCGTCGACCAGCACCCCGGCCGGTCCCACGTCGTCCGGCCACGCCCACCGGTAGACCGGCACCACCACCACCTCCCCACAGGTGGCGGCCAGCGGGGCGACCAGGGCCTCCTCGTCGGTGCCGTCCAGTTGCAGGGCCACCCGACCCCGACCGCCGGTCGACGCCACGTGCTCCACCACCTGGGCGTACAGCTCGTCGGGGGCCGACCACGCCACCTCCAGTTCGGCCCGACGCGCCGCGCTCGTCGCCTTCGGCCCCCGGGCCAGCACCTCGACGCCGGCCAGCGTCCGCCGGAGGTCCCCTCCGACCCCGGCGGCGTCCATGGCCTCCAGCCACATGGTGAGGCCCATCCCGGTCTGGAGCACGAGGGTGGCCGGAGGGTCGGCGACCAGGGCACGCGAGGCCTCCAGCAGGCGGGGATCGTCGCTCAGGTCGAGGGTCCGCATGGTGCTGCCCACGACCACCTCGGCGCCCCGTCGCCGCAGCACCTCCACCTGCTGGTCGGACCGACGATCCGCGGTCACGCCCACCCGCCAGCCCGAGAGCGGGGTGGTCACCACCGGATCCGTCCGAGCGTTCCGAGTGCCAGGTCCAGCGTCTCCTCGTCCGACCACGCCTCGATCTCGTCGGCCGGGCGCCCCGCGTTGAAGCCCACCAGGATGGGCCGGTCGGTCCAGGGCACGGCGTTGTACCACTCCACGTACCGGCCCGGTGGCTCCGACGCGTACGAGAACAGGTCCGTCGTGGCGGGCCAGAAGGCCTCGTCGAACCGCAGGACCACCTTGTCCATCACGCCCATGCCCAGGCCCTCGACGGCCGCCCGCTTCGGACCGGGCAGGACCGGATCGAACTCGACGGCCCCGGCCTTCAGGACGCCGAGCGGCAGGGTGACCACGGCCGCCGCGGCCCGGTGCTCACCGAGGGCGGTGGCCACGGCGACGCCGGCGTCGCTGGTCCGGATGGCCTCCACCGGTTCGCCGAGGCGGACGTCGAGCCCGTCGGCCAGCCAGTCCACGATCGGTCGGTACGAGGTCCGGGGGATGGCGTCCCCGCCGCGCGACGGCCCGCCGTCACGGGTCGTGGCGAAGGACATGTCGTCCGCGCTGGCCGCGTACCAGTGCTCCACCTCCGAGGCCAGGACGTACTCCAGGTACCGCAGCCCGTCGCCCGAGAAGCGACGTCGCAGTTCGGCCACGTCATCGGCCATCGACGACGTCGAGGCGCTGGAACCGAGGAGTTCGTCGACGGCTTCGTACTGGTCGTCGAGGCGCGACCACGACAGCGGGCTGCCGTCGGCGTCGAACAGGAGGGCGTCGTCGTAGTCGGTGCGGACCAGGTCGATGCCCAGCGACTCGGCGATCCCGGTGATCGGGTTGTCCCGCAGCCCGTGGAGCCATGAGCCGCCCAGGTCGAGCACGGCGTCGCCCACGTCCACGCTCCACACCCGACCGCCGATCCGGTCCCGGGCCTCGACCACCACCACCGGTCGCCCGGCGGCCACCAGGTCCCGGGCCGCCCCCAGGCCGGCCACGCCGGCTCCGACCACCACCACCGGGCCGGCCGGCGCCGTGGTCGCCACCTCGGCGGCGGCCCGGCGCCCCGAGGCCAGCGCCCCGTGCACGGTGGCTGGATGATCGCCGTCGGTCGCCTCGCCGGCGAAGAACAGTCGGTCGCCGACCGGCCGGGCCAACGTCCGACGGGTCGACGACGAGGCCCCGGGGGCCAGGAACGAATAGGAGCCGAGGGCCCAGGGATCGGCTCGCCAGCGGGTGATCCGCCAGTCGACCAGCTGGCCGTGGGGGAAGGACGCCCCGGTTAATGCGGCCGACGCGCCCGCCGGCGACGCCACGGACGTGGGGGTCGCCGACCCCGACGGGCTGGCCGAGCCACAGGCGGCCGCCCCGGCCGCCGCGGCCAGCCCGACGAGGAAGTCACGGCGCCTCATGACCGGGTTCCTACACCACGGTCCCGTCGACCAGGTGGCCGGCCATGGTCAGCAGGCGGACCGCCCGGTCGTGGAGGTCCCGTCCCGTCTCGGCCGGCGCCCGCCCGGCGGCCGCCCGGGCGTTGGTGCCCTCCAGGATGATGCCCAGCTTGTAGCAGGCCAGGGTCCACCACCAGGCCACGTCGTCCATCGGCAGGCCGGACACGTCGGCGTACCGGTCGACCAGTTCGCGCCACGTCGGGAACCCCGGCGCCGACGTCGGGAACGAGCCCTCTCCACGCGAGGTGGCCAGGAGCCAGCCCAGATCGAGGCGGGGATCGCCCGAGGTGGTCAGCTCCCAGTCGACGAGGGCTGCCACCTCCGGGCGATCCCGTCGGGCCATCACGTTGGCCAGGTGGACGTCGCCGTGGATGATCCTGATGACCGCCTCGGCCGGGCGGTTCGCCTCCAGCCACGCTCCGACCCGATCCACGTCGGGCAGGTCCGGCCCGTCGTAGCCCTCGGTGCCGGCGTACGACTCGAGCAGGGCCCGCCACCGGGGGACCTGGCGTTCCAGCCAGCCGTCCGGGCGGCCGAGGTCGCCGAGGCCCACGGCGGCCGGGTCGACCCGGGCCAGCGCGGCGATGGCATCGACCAGCGACAGGCCGAGGGCGTGCTGCCAGGTCGGATCGTCGGCGTAGCGGCCCTCGAGGCCCGACCCGGGGTTGAACCCGTCGACGGCCGAGCCGAGGTGGAAGCAGGTGCCGATGACCGACGGGTCGTCGCACACGGCGAAGAACGTCGGGTGGGGGACGGGCTCGACGTCGGCGTCCGGCGGAAGGTTGGCGGCGTGGGCCGTCAGGGCGGCCAGCACCCGGGCCTCGCGGAGCATCGTCTCGTCGCTGTTCGGGCGCGGGTGTCGGGGCGGGCGTCGCAGCACCATCTCCGTCCCGTCGGAACGGGTCAGGTGGAAGAGGTGGTTCTGGGTGCCCCCGGCCAGTTCCCGGCAGGCCACCACCGGTCCGGAACCCGGCGCGGGGCTGCCGGCGATCCACCCCTGGAGGGTCGACCAGACCAGGAGGCCGCCCTCGTCGTCCAGCGGTCCGGTCCCCTCCACCGGCTCAGGTTGCCATGCGCCTCCCGGCGGGGACGGACGCGGCGGCGGCCAGGTCGTCGGCCAGGCCGTCGATCCCGCCCGGCACGTCGTCGTCGACGGTGCTCACGGTCAGGCGGAGGTGGTGGCCCGTCGGTGGGCCCACCACGAACGGGCTGCCGGGGGCCGCGCCGATGCCGCGGGCCGACAGGGCGATCAGGGCGTTGGTCTCGTCCTCGACAGCCATCCAGAGGTTGAACCCCGTCCGGCCCGGCAGCCCGACGCCCCGGTCGGCCAGGGCGAGGGTCAGGGCGTGGCGCCGTTCGGCGTACCGGTCGGCGGCGTCGGCGACGAGCCGGTCGACCCCGGGGTCCCGGAGCAGGTGCAGCAGGACCCCCTGCAGGAGCCGGCTGCTCCACGCCGGCCCCAACTGGCGGCGGTGGACCACGGCGTCGACCACGTCGGCCCGCCCGCCGATGGCCGCCAGGCGCAGGTCGGGTCCGTAGGCCTTGGAGAAGCTCCGCACGTGGACCACCCGGTCGGGCTGGTACGACCCCACGCTGTGGAGGGGCGCCCCCGAGACGGTGCCCGAGTGGTCGTCCTCGATGACCAGGACGTCGGTGCCCGCCACCAGGGCGGCGATCCCCGCCGCCCGGTCGGCATCCATGCTCCAGCCCGTCGGGTTGTGCGACCGGGGCTGGAGGAGGATCACCGTGGCCCCACCGGACACCGCGGCCGCCATGGCGGCCGGGTCGGGTCCGCCGTCGACCACGGGGACGGGGACCAGTTCGGCTCCGGCCAACTCCAGCATGTCCAGCGCCGGGGGGAAGCCCGGGGTCTCGACCGCCACCCGGTCGCCGTAGGTGACGGTGGCGGCGATGATCCGGTCAAGGGCGTCCATGGCGCCGTCGACGACGGTCAGGGCTTCAGGCGGGAACGGCCAGTCGGCCCGCAGCACCTCGGCCAGTTCGGGCAGGGTCGGGGCGTCCAGGTAGCTGGACACCGGGGGGTCGTCGTGGAGCGAGGTCAGGGCGGGCCCGAGATGGGGG
>JAERSW010000064.1 GCA_016845305.1 Acidimicrobiales bacterium | reverse complement strand
GAGGGTGACGACGCCGGCACTGGCCCCGATGCGCAGTCGCCACGAGTCCCGGGCGTAGGGCACGTCGACGTCGAAGGCGAAGGTCTCCTCGACGACGAGGCCGGCCGCCTCGAGTTCGGCGCGGGCCTCCGGGCCGGGGTCACGGATGCCGCCGAGGTCCCACGCCGGGTTGGCCGCCTCGATGAGCGCCTCGGTGACCCCGGGGACGGTGTCGGGCAGCGGCAGCCAGTCGAAGCCGCACACGCAGACGCGACCGCCCGGCACGAGGATCCGCCGGACCTCGACGGCGGCGGCCCGGCCGTCCATCCAGTGCCAGCACTGCGCCGCGGTGGCCGCGTCGAACGAGGCGTCGGGCAGGCCGGTGGCCTCGGCCGGAGCCTCCACCCACGTGACCGGGTGCCCCGGCGCCGGCCCGGCGGCCTCCAGCATGCGGGCGGCCTCGAGCATCCGGGCATCCACGTCGAGGCCGGTGACACGGCAGCCCCGGGCGGCCAGTTGGCGGGCCACGGTGCCCGTCCCGCACCCCAGGTCGACGACGCGTTGGCCGGCGAGGCCGACGCCGAGATCGGCCATGCGGTCCAGCCCCTCGGCCGGGAAGTCGGCCCGATGGCGGGCGTAGTCGTCGGCCGCCGACCCGAACCGGTCGCCCGGCACCCCTCGGACCATGCCGTCGATCCCCTCCGGCCCCGGCCTCAGACCTCGAGCATGAGCGTCGCCGGACCCTCGTTGCGGATGTCGACCACCATGTCGGCCCGGAAGCGACCGGTGGCCACCTCGAGGCCACGCTCCCGGAGCCCGTCCACCACCCGCTCCACCAGCGGCTCGGCGTGCTCCGGTCGGGCGGCGGCCGACCAGGTGGGCCGGCGGCCCTTCGAGGCGTCGCCGTACAGGGTGAACTGGCTGACCACCAGCACGGCGCCGCCCACGTCGACCACGGACCGGTTCATCACCCCGTCCTCGTCGTCCATGATCCGCAGGCCGGCCAGGCGGTCGGCGAGGCGGTCGGCCTGCTCGGGGCCGTCGTCGTGGGTGACGCCAACGAAGGCGCACAGGCCCGCCCCGATCTCCCCGACGACCCGTCGCTCTCCCGGCTGGTCCCCCGCGGGAGGGTCGACGACGGTCACCGACGCCGCCGACACCCGTTGCACCAGTGCTCGCACCGGCCCGAACCTAGGGCCCCGCCCCCGGTGGTGGCGTCTCCGAGCCGTCCCGCCAGACTTGTCCGATGCCCGCCGCCTCCCCCGTGGACCCCGACGCGCCCCTGCGCATCGCCTACCTGGCGTACCGGGGCAAGCCCCACTGCGGCGGACAGGGCGTCTACACCCGGCACCTCACCAAGGCGCTGGCCGACCTCGGCCACCACGTCGAGGTCCTGGCCGGCCCGCCGTACCCCGAGCTGGACGAGCGGGTCGCCATGGTGCGGCTGCCCAGCCTCGAGCTGTTCAACGACCACTTCCCGATGCGCAAGCCCCGCATCTGGGAGCTGAAGACCAAGTGGGACGTGGCCGAGGCGGCCTCGTTCAACACCGGCACCTTCTCCGAGCCGATGGCGTTCTCGATGCGGGCCTGGGAGCACCTGGCCGGCCGCCGTGGCGAGTTCGACCTGGTGCACGACAACCAGTGCCTGGGCTGGGGCCTGCTGCTCATGCAACGGCGGGAGCGCCTGCCGGTGCTGTCGACCATCCACCACCCCATCACCGTGGACCGACGCCTTGAGATCGAGCACGCCCGGACCCGATGGGAGGAGTTCGGCAAGCGTCGCTGGTACTCGTTCACGAAGATGCAGACGCAGGTGGCCAAGCGGATGACGCGGGTCATGACGGTGTCGGAGTCCTCGGCCGGCGACATCGCGGCGGACCACCGGGTCGACCCGGAACGCATCCACGTGGTCCCGGTCGGCGTCGACCCCGACCTGTTCCTGCCCGTGCCCGGCGTCGAGCGGGTCCCGGGTCGGATCGTGACGACGGCGAGTGCCGACGTGGCCATGAAGGGCCTCAAGTACCTGCTGGAGGCCATCGCCAAGCTGCGCACCGAACGCCACGTGGAGCTGGTCATCATCGGGAAGCCCAAGGAAGACAGCGCCTCGACGGCGGTGTTCGAGGATCTGGGCCTGACCGACTGCGTGTCGTACGTCCACGGCGTGCCCGACGAACGGATCGTGGAGCTGTACAGCGAAGCCGAGGTGGCCTGCGTGCCGTCGCTGTACGAGGGGTTCTCCCTGCCGGCCATCGAGGCCATGTCGTGCGGGGTCCCGCTGGTCACCACCACCGGCGGTGCGCTGCCCGAGGTGACCGGCACCCACGGCGAGACGTGCTTCCAGGTGCCCCCCGGCGACAGCGATGCCCTGGCCGCCGGACTGCGAGCCGCCATGGACGACCCCGAGGCCCGGGCCCGGGTGGGTGCGGCGGGCCGCCAGCGGGTCATCGACCAGTGGAGCTGGCGCCACACCGCCCTGCGCACCGTCGAGCAGTACCGGGCACTGCTGGCCGAGACGGCCTGAGGACGCGGGTCCCGTGCTGACCGCCGACTACGACCGCCTCGGGCTGGCCCCGGGCGAGACGCTGCTGGACCTGGGGTGCGGCTTCGGTCGCCACGCCTACGAGGCGTTGCGCCGTGGCGCCCACGTGGTGGCCTGCGACCTGGGCCTCGAGGAGCTCCGCCAGGTGCGGTCCATCGGTGCCGTGATGCGTGCCGACGGCGAGGTGTCCGACGACGTGGTGCTGGAGACGGCCAACGGCGACGCCACCCGCCTGCCGTTCGCCGATGCCTCGTTCGACCGGATCATCGCCTCGGAGGTGGCCGAGCACATCGAGGACGACGAGGGCGCCCTGGCCGAACTGTTCCGGGTGCTGCGTCCGGGCGGCGTGCTGGCCGTGACCATCCCGGCCCGGCTGCCCGAGCGGATCTGCTGGGCGTTGTCCGACGACTACCACGCCCCCAACCAGCCCGGCGGTCACGTCCGCATCTACGGGCCGGGCGAGCTGCGGGCCAAGATGGCCGCCGCGGGCCTGGACCCGGTCGACGAGCACCGGGTCCACGCCCTGCACAGCCCCTACTGGTGGCTGCGGTGCGCGGTCGGTCCGAACCGTCCCGTCGAGGACAGCCGGCTGGTGTCGCTGTACCACCGGCTGCTCACGTGGGACATCGTGAAGGCGCCGCGAACCACCCGGATCGCCGAGCGGCTGCTGGCGCCGGTGCTGGGCAAGAGCCTCGTGGTCTACGCCCGCCGGCCCGTCGCCGCCAGCTCTGGCACTGGTACCGGACCGTCCGCTTCCGAATGGTCGACCACCGAGACGCGGGAGGCCGTCGATGTCGTTGCCTGAGGTCCCCGGCCTACTGACGGCCGACGAGATTCGGGCCACCGCGGCGACCATCGCCGAGTGGCAGCTGCCCGACGGGATGATCCCCTGGTTCCCCGGCGGCCACGCCGATCCGTGGAACCACGTGGAGGCGGCCATGGCCCTGGCGGTGACCGGCCACCTCGACGAGGCGGAGGCGGCCTACCGCTGGCTGGTGGCCACCCAGCACGAGTCCGGTGCCTGGCACCAGTACTACCTGGCCGACGGGATCGAGGACGAGAAGTTCGACGCCAACGTCATCGCCTACGTGGCCACCGGCGTCTGGCACCACTGGCTGCTGACCAGCGACCGCGGCTTCCTGGAGTCGATGTGGCCGGTGGTCGAACGGGCCGTCGACTTCGTGCTGGACCTCCAGACGCCGAGGGGCGAGGTCCTGTGGGCCCGCCATCCGGACGGCACGCCGTGGTCGTTCGCCCTGCTGACCGGCTCGTCCAGCATCTGCCACAGCCTGCGTTGCGCGGTGGCCGTGGCCGAGGAGGTGGGCTGCGAGCGTCCGGACTGGGAGCTGTCGCTCGGCCACCTGGCCCACGTGGTCCGGACCCGTCCCGACGGCGCCTTCGCCCCCAAGGAGCGGTGGGCCATGGACTGGTACTACCCGGTGCTCGGCGGCGCCGTCACCGGCGCCGAGGCGCGGACCCACCTGGCCGCCCGGCGAGACGAGTTCGTGGTGACCGGACCGGAGGCCGAGGTCCTCGGCGTGCGGTGCGTGTCGGACAAGGACTGGGCCACCGCGGCGGAGACCGCCGAGTGCGCGCTGGCCCACCAGCTGGCCGGTGAGCAGGACCTGGCCCTCGACCTGCTTCGGGCCACCATGCCCATGCGCCGGCCCGACGGCCGGTACCTGACCGGCCTCGTGTACCCGGACCTGGTGACCTTCCCGACCGACGAGTGCTCGACCTACACGGCGGCCGCCGTGGTGCTGACCGCCGACGCCCTGGGCGGGTGCAGCCCGGCCTCGGGGCTGTTCGTCGACCACTCGACGCTCCCCGACGTGATCGCCGTGGAGCCGGACCCGTCGCGGTCAGACGCCGGGGCCGGTGCGGCGCAGGGCACGGAGCGAGCCGACGGCATCGACCTCGGCGAACGCTCCTGACGCGACGGCCCGGCACCAGATCTCGTAGGGCGGGCGACCGCCGTCGGCCGGGTCCTCGAACACGTCGTGGATGAGCAGGGTCCCGCCCACGGCCAGGTGGGGCACCCAGCCCTCGTAGTCGCGGTGGGCGGGCTCGGTGCCGTGGCCCCCGTCGATGAACAGGAGCGACAGCGGCGTGGCCCAGGCCGCGGCGACGGCCGGGGAGTCGCCGACCACGGCCACCACGGTGCCCTCCAGGCCGGCGTCGTGGATGGTCCGACGGAAGGTGGGCAGCGTGTCCATCCGGCCGAGGCCGGGGTCGACGAGGTCGGGTTCGTGGTGCTTCCAGCCGGCCTGGTTCTCCTCCGAGCCCCGATGGTGGTCGAGGGCGTAGAGGATCCGTCCGGCGGCCTCGGCCGCGGCGCCCAGGTAGCAGGCCGACTTCCCGCAGTAGCTGCCCACCTCCAGCCACGGCCCGTCGGGGCCATCAGCGGACGCCGCGGTGGCCGCCGCGTGCTCGAACAGGGCCCGGCCCTCGTCGGGGGGCATGAAGCCGCGGGCGGCGGCAGCGTGGGCCAGCACCTCGGCGGCGCGATCGGCGGGCACCCTCTGATCGACGATCAGTCGGACCCGGTCCCGGCCCCGGCGTCGTCCCCCACCCCGTCCCCATCGGAGCCGTTCCCACGGTCCCCCCAGATGACGTGGTGGAAGACCAGGTAGCGGACCACCCACAGGGCGGCGAAGGCGCCGGCGTTGGCCAACTGGACCGACAGGGCGCCGCCGAAGATCGAGTCGACGACGCCGACCACGGCGGTGGACAGGAACAGGCCGGCGAAGGACAGCATCCAGAAGGGGGCGATCTCGCCGACGGTGTGGCCGCCCTGCTCCTGCTCCCACACGTAGTGGCGGCTCAGCCAGTAGGCGGGCCAGCTGCTGATGGCCACGGCGGCCATGTTGGCGAAGGCGCCCGGCCAGCCGATGACGGAGTGGAACAGGAACAGCAGGGACTGTCCGATGAAGACGTTGACCATCGACACCCGGGAGAACCGGACGAGGGTCTTGCCGTACTCCCGCCACAGGCGTGCCGGCAGTGACAGGGGGTTGGCCACCACGGACGGGAAGCCTAACGACCGCCCTCCGCGGCCCGACTCCAACCCCGTTCCGGATCGTTCACGAGCCCCCGGGCCACGGCGTCGGGGGGCCGGTCGGTGGGTTCCAGGCCGTCCACCGCACCGTCGGCCAGGGCGAGGAGGCGGTCGACCAGGTGGGAGCGCACCTCGGCCCGCCACCGCTGGGCCCGCCGGTCGGCCAGGCCGCCACCGTCCGCCAGGGCGTCGCGGTGGGCGTCCACGGCAGCCGACAGCTCGCCGACGCCGCCGCCGGTGGTGGCCGTCGTGGACACCACGGCGGGCCGAGCCGCCGTCCCGGAGCCGACGCCGGGACGCCGGTGACCGGTCATGGCCGACAGGTCGAGCATGAGCTCGAGGTCGCG
>JAERSW010000063.1 GCA_016845305.1 Acidimicrobiales bacterium | reverse complement strand
GTGGGCCAGCCGGTCGGCCCAGTGGGGGACCGCCTCGCCCCCGCCCACCATGCGGGGCCGGTTCAGGACGACGCCCAGGGCGCCGTTGTCGTCGTGTTCCAGCATCAGGACGACCGTCCGGTGGAAGTTCGGGTCGAGCAGTTCCGGCGTGGCCACCAGCAGCCGGGCCTTCGTGGACGGCACCGGGTCCTTCTCCGCTCCGCTCATGTCGGGCTCCCGGACCGGGCGAGGGCCTCGCCCAGCAGGGCCGACGCGGCGGTGCGCTCGAGGTGCTCCTGGAGTTGCCCCCCCACCAGGTCCATGTAGATCCCGGTGGTGGCCACGGTGGTGTGGCCCATCAGGTTCTGGATCACGTTGGCCGGGACTCCCTGGAGGGCCAGCTGCACGCCGGCCGTGTGGCGGAGGGCGTGCAGCGAGCGGTCTCGGAGCCCGGCGTGCCGGTTCAGCACCTTCAGCCAGTAGCGGAGTTTCTGGTAGGTGAACGCCGACCCGTCCCTCGTGACGAACAGGTGGTCCTGGAGGCGCGCGGCGCCGAACCGTTCCTCCCGCTCGTTGTGCCAACGGTCGTAGGCAACCGCCGTCTCCCGGGAGAGCGGGATCCGCCGGAAGTAGCTGCCCTTGCCCTCGATGGTGAGGATCCGCGTCTCGCGGTCGGAGAAGCCCTCGAGGCTCGGGGTGGTGACCCAGCTGACCTCCGCTTCGATGAGCTCGGTGGAGCGAAGGCCCATCGTGGCGAGGAAGCCGCACATGGCGAGGTCACGGGCAGGCCATCGAATCCCGGTGCCGGCATCGGCCGACTCGTCCGCCGAGCGGTAGAGCTCGCGCAGTTCCTCCGGCGAGTAGTACTCGGGGTTGCCCTTCCTGACCTTCGTGTTGGCGACCTTGCGGATCCGGGTGATGTCCGGGATCACCTCCACGATGCCGTCGGCCAGGCAGAAGTCGTAGAAGGACGTCAGGGCGGCCAGCGTCTGGTTCCTGGTCGCCTTGGAGACCGATGCGTCGGCGCACATGGTCCGCACCGCGTCCGTGAGGCTCCGCTGGTCGAAGTCGCCCGGATCGAAGGTCGCCGGGTCCCGGATCTCCCCGAAGAGGAGGATCCGTCGGAGGCCCTGCCCATAGGCGCGGATGGTGTGGTCCTCCTTGTCCTCCTGTTCCCGGAGCCAGATCTGCCACTCCCGGTAGATCTCGGGCATGGACGCTTCGGCTGGCAGGATCCGGTGGGCCATCGACGCCTCCAGGCTCCTCTGGTGAATCACAGATAATCTAAGTTATCTTGACAAAGGGTGGAGCCCGGGTGGTGGATCCCCTCACGGGTGAAGGCCCGAAAACGGGGAACGCCCCGGCCGGGCACCGGATCGCCCTCCTGGGAGGGTCCTCCGGGCCGACCGGGGCGTCGCCCTCGGTCAGCGGACGCCTAGGGCGTCGTGTCCATGAGCTCCGTCAACGGCTCGAGGTGGCCGTCGTCGTCCTCGACGTAGATGGACAGTCGGGCCGAGTCGTCGGCGTCGAACTTGTCCGGGCCGAGCGAGGCGTACGGCGCCATGGGCAGCTTGAACTGCGGCATGTTGTCGGCCGCCTCGCGGAACGAATCGTGGGTCAGGTTCCGACCGGCCTGGGTGGCCAGGATCTCGAACATCCGCAGCTGGTTGCAGTGCGTCATGATCGAACGCCACCACTTCTCGACACCGTCGACGTGCGTGTCGGGCATGCCGACCTCGATGTCCGGGTTGGCCGCCTGGAACGGCTTGATGCACCGCTCCTGCGAGTCCGGCTGGTCGAACTGCTCCTGCTCGGTCAGGCCCGTCATCGTGATGGCACCGAGGACCATCTCCTCGGTCACGTTGGTGCTCAGCGACGTCAGCGACTCGCTGTTGAACGGGTAGAGGTCGACGTCGAGGCCGGCACGGTGCACGCCGCGGAAGCCCGCCCGGTCACCGCCGGCGAACACCACCGAGGTGGCACCGGAGGCCCGCAGGCGCTCCCCCATCACGTCCCACCAGGCGTCCTCGGCCTCGGTCTCGCCGACGCCGGTGTCGCTGATCGCCTCGAGGACGATCTCGACGCCCATGTCGTTCAGGATCTCGATGGCCCGCTCGTAGGTCGGGCGGCTCTCCTCGGCGCCGAGCACGGCGACCGTCTTGCCGTCCAGGTAGCCGTTCTGGCGCAGCAGGGACAGGTAGGCGTCCATGCGGCGCTCCTTGGCCATGCCGTTCTCGTACCACGGAGCGGTCACCTGGGCGAGGCGCTCGGAGTTGGTCCGACCGCCCAGCAGGATGGTCTCCTGCTGGCCCGGGATGCAGATGTTGGAGATCTCCGCCGGGCCGAGGAACCCGCCGAGCACGGCGAAGGTCTCGATGTCGCCGGCCACCTCCAGGCACACGCCGTCGGCCGAGATGCCGAAGCCCGGGATGGCGCTGTACGGGCGCACCGCATCGAGCACGACGGTCCGACCGTTGATGCCGCCACGGGCGTTCAGGTCGGCCACGAGGGTCTCCCAGACCAGGGTCTGGTCGCCCCAGCCGTTGGGCGAGAAGCCGTTGTCGACCAGCCAGTCGAAGTCGATGGTGGTCGCCGCGATGTGGATCGACTCGGCGGTCACGCCACGCCACGTGGCGGTCAGCGGGATCTCGACCTGCATCACCGTGCCGACCTGGAACGAACCGCCGGGGGCGTACTCGTAGATCACGTTGGCGTTCGAGGCGTCGAGGTCACCCGAGTCGGCGTGGCCGATGACGGTGATCTTCTGCGAACCGCAGTCACCGAAGCCGTCACAGGAGATCAGGCCGATGATGCCCTCGTAGTCGGCAACGGACCCCAGGTACTCGCGCACCCCGGCCCGGTCGATGACCAGCGTGCCGCCGTCGTCGTAACTGGCCGCGGCGATGGCGTCCAGCAGCAGCGTCGTGGCGTCATAGGCGTGCGCCCAGAACGGCGCGGCGGGATCCTCGCCCCACTCGGCGTTGTACGCCTCGAGGAAGGCGTCGGCCGTCTGGCCCGTCGACTGGTTGTAGTTGGCCCCGTAGCGGATGTCCGGACCGGAGAAGTACATGCCCTCGGTCTCGGCGATGGCCATGAAGTTGCTGTTCAGCAGGCCGTCGGCCGCCATCAGCGTGGTCTCCTCCATGCCGGCCACGCCGCGGACCTGCTGGACGATGAAGTCGCCCTCGGGCTGGAAGATCGGGAAGAACAGCAGCTCCGGGGACCCTGCGGCGATCTCGGTCAGGACCGGGACCATGTCGGTGTCGCCCTTGTTGACCGCGGTGAACGTGGTGACCGTCCCACCGGCGGCCTCGAAGGCATCGGCGAACGCCTGCGCCAGGCCGTTGGTGTACGGATCACCGTCGTGGATCGCCGCCGCAGACGTCACGCCGAGCACGTCGACGGCGAAGTTGGCCGCCGCCGCGCCCTGGTACAGGTCGTTGTGGGCGGTCCGGTAGTAGCCGGGGTAGTTGTTCTCACCGGCCGTGCCCGCCAGGTCGCTCGTGAGCGACGGCGAGGTGTTCGACGGCGAGACCATGACCATGCCGGCCTCGCTCACCAGCGGAGCCGCCGCAGCCGCAGCGCCCGAACAGGAGGTGCCGATCACGCCCACGACGGAGTCGTCGGCGACGATCGTCTGGGCGGCCGCCTGGCCACCATCTGCCGAGCACAGGTCGTCCAGACCGGTCCCGATCGTGACGTCGTGGCCCGCGATGGGCCCGTAGTCAGCGATGGCCAACTCGACGCCGCGCTGGTTCGGGATGCCGAGGAAGGCCACGTCACCGGAGATCGCGTTCAGCGACCGGATCTGGATGTCCTCGCCCGGACCGACCCGGACCTCGCCGAGGCTGCCGTCACCCAGATGGTCGGTCGCAGTGCCCACCTCCTCGGGTTCCGGCGCGGCGGTCGTCGCCGGAGCCGCGGTCGTGGCCGGTGCGGCGGTCGTCGCCGGAGCGTCATCGCCCCCGCTGTCAGCCGGCGCGGCCGTGGTGGCCGCCGCCGAAGCGCTCCCCGAAGCCGACGATGCGTCCCCGTCATCGCTTCCGCAGGCTCCCGCCACCAGCGCGAACGCCGTGACGAGCGCCAACAACCAGCGCGTCATACCCCTCTTGTGCATTGTTCTCCCCTTGTCGGGCCAGTCAGTCGGGCCTGTGGTCCGGTCTGGACTCCGGTCGGGCCCGGAACGGCCCACCGGTCATCGTTGGTCCACGGCGTCGCCGCCGATCGCCGAACCCTACACAGAATCTGACGGTCTGTCAGATTCCAGCCGAGATCTTCCCGCTCGCACCGGCCACCGGCCACCGGCCGACAGGGTCACCAGGCCGAGGGGCATCTGGTCCAAGGCACCCGGTCACCGGAGCCGGGAGACGCCGACGCCCCGGCCGGCTCCGGCATCCCGCCGTCGAGGCGGGATCCGGGCCGACCGGGGCGCCGGTCGCTGGGCGCTGTCGCCCTGGTCGAACGCTCCCCTACGGAGTGCCGTCCATGATGTCGGTCACCGGCTCGAGGTGCCCGTCGTCGTCGTCCGCCACGTACTGCGACAGGCGGAACGAGTCGTCGGCGTCGACCTTGTCCGGTCCCAGCGAGGCGAAGGGAGCGAAGGGCAGCCGGAACTGCGGCATCGACTCGTACGCCTCGCGGAACGTGTCATGGGTCAGCACGGGGCCGGCCTTGCTCGCGATCAACTCGAACAGTCGCAGCTGGGTGCAGTGGGTCATGATCGAACGCCACCACTTCTCGACCCCGTCCACGTGCGTGTCGGGCGAGCCGACCTCGATCTCGGGGTGTCGGGCCTGGAAGGGCTTGACGCAGAGTTCCTGCACCTCGTCCTGCTCGAACTGCTCCTGTTCGGTCAGGCCGGTCAGGGTCACGAGGCCCATGACCATCTCCGAGGTGACGTCGCTGCTCAGCGACGTGAGGGTCTCGCTGTTGAACGGGAACATCTCCACGTCCAGACCGGCACGATGGATGCCCCGGTACCCGGCACGGGCGCCGCCGCTGAACACCACGGCATCGGCACCGGAGGCCCGGATCCGCTCGGTCATGACGTCCCACCAGGCGTCCTCGGCCTGGGTCTCGCCACCGGTCACGTCGCTGACCACGTCGAGGGCGATCTCGATGCCCATGTCCTCGAGGGCCGACACGGCGACCTCGTGGGCCTCCGGGCCGTCCTCGCGGCCGACCACGGCCACCGTCTTGCCATCCAGGTAGCCGTTCTGCTGGAGCAACGACAGGTACACGGCGACCCGGCGGGACTTGGCCGTCCCGTTCTCCAGCCACGGAGCCGTGACCTGGGCGAGGCGCTCGGTGTTCACCCGGCCGCCGATCAGGATGGTCTCCTGCTGGCCGGCGATGCAGACGTTGGAGATCTCCGCCGGACCGACGAAGCCGCCGAGGACGGCGAAGGTCTCGAAGTCGCCGGCCACCTCGACGCACACCCCGTCGGCGCTGATCCCCATCCCCGGGATGGCGCTGAAGGGACGCACCGCGTCGAGCACGACGGTCCGGCCGTTGATGCCGCCCCGGTCGTTCAGGTCGGCCACCATGGCCTCCCAGACCAGCGTCTGGTCGCCCCAGCCGTTGGGCGAGAAGCCCCGCTCGACCAGCCAGTCGAAGTCGATGGTGGTCGCCGCGATGTGGATCGACTCGGCGGTCACGCCGCGCCAGGTGGCGGTCAGCGGGATCTCGACCTGCATGACCGTGCCGACCTGGAACGAGCCGCCGGGGGCGTACTCGTAG
>JAERSW010000062.1 GCA_016845305.1 Acidimicrobiales bacterium | reverse complement strand
GCGGGCCAGCGGCGGGCCTTCTCCTCCGGTGAGGCGGTCCGGGCCGTCAACTCGTGGACGTCGGCCCGGTCCTGGATGGTGATCTCCGGGTTGGCCACCAGGTTCAGGTACCAGACGGGGTTCTTCCGGGCGCCGCCCTGGGAGGCCACCACGAGGTAGTTCTCGCCGTCGTGGACCCGGATCAGCGGCGTGCGGCGCACCTTGCCGGACTTCCGGCCCACGGTGGTGAGGATGATGCACTCGGCGCCGTTGAACTCGAAGCCGTCGGCCCCGTCGGTGGCCAGATAGCGCTCGACGTGGTCGGCGCTCGGGGAGTAGGGGCTGGGGGCGTAGTCCGGGTCGCTCATGGCGTCGACCCTATGGGGCCGTGTGGTCAGGCGGGCACCAGATCGAGGGCCCGTCCGAGGGTGTCGAGCCGTTCGTCCAGGGTGTCGCCGGCCGGGTAGAGGCGCACATGGGTGATGCCCGTGTCCCGCCAGGCGCGGAGTCGTTCGGCCACCCGCTCCTCGGAGCCGATCAGGGTGGTGGCCAGCACCATCTCGTCGGGGATGGCGGCCGCCGCTGCGGCCCGGTCGCCGGCCAGCCAGAGGCGCTGGGACTCGGCGGCCACCTCGGCGAAGCCCTGTCGGGCGTAGGCGTCGTTGTAGAAGTTGGTGTCGGCCGAGCCCATGCCGCCGAGGCTGAAGGCCAGCCCCGCCCGTCGGGCGTCGACCATCTCGGCGAGATGGGCCTCGTCGCGGGCGAAGGCCACCTCGGCGCCCTGGCAGAGGTCCAGGTCGGCCAGGGTCCGCCCGGCTTGGCCTGCACCGGCGGACAAGGCCTCGAACGAGGATGCCGCGCCCTCGGGGACGAAGCTGGTGCCCAGCCACCCGTCGGCCACCTCGCCGGTCAGGGCCAGCATCCGCGGCGACAGCGAGGCGATGTAGATCGGGAGTGGTCGCTCGTCGGGACGCAACGACAGGCGCAACGCCTTGCCCTCCCCGTCGGGAAGCGGGAGCCGAACCTGCTCGCCGTCCAGGGCCAGCCTCTCGCCGGCCTCGGCGAGGCGGACCACCTCGATCGTCTCCCGCATCCGGGTGAGTGGCCGTGCGAACGGCACGCCGTGGAGCCCCTCGACGACCTGCGGGCCCGAGGCACCCAGACCGAGGCTGAACCGCCCGTCGGTGACCCGCTGGAGCGTCAACGCCGTCATGGCCGTGTTGGCCGCCGAGCGGGCGCCCACCTGGAACACCCCGGAGCCGAATGTCATCCGGGTGGTGTGCTGGGCCAGGGCCGCGATGGGGGTCGCCGCGTCGCCACCCCAGGCTTCGGCCACCCAGCAGTGGTCGACCCCGAGGCGTTCGGCCTCGACGACGTACTGCACGAGCTCCGGCCACGCGCCCGCCTCGGCGGCCAACTGGACGGCGGTTCGCATACGGGGCCGAGTCGCCGCTGTCACGGCACGAGCACCGCGTGGACGGGTGGGTGAGCGTCTCCCTCGCCGGCCATGGTGGCCAGGAGCTCCGCGGCGTGGTCGAGGCGGGCCACGGTGCGCGACACCGTCCGGAACGGCCACCGATCAGACGCCAGGAGGTCGAGGGCCCGTCGGTAGACGGGGGCGTCCACGCCGAGCGCGCCGATCAGGGTGAGCTCCTTGAAGGTGACCAGGTCGGGGACGAAGCCCGGCGTGTCGGTGCTGTTGCGGGTCCCGGCCAGCACGATCCGTCCGCCGGTGGCGGCCAGGTCGAGGCCCTGCCCGAGTGCGGCCGGAGCATTGGCGGTGACGTCCACGACCACGTCGGCCCGTCGTCCTCCCGTGGCGTCCCGGAGGGCGACGACCGGGTCGGCGTCGGCCACGTCCACCACCAGGTCGGCGCCGAACGAGCGGGCCGCTTCGAGGCGGGGGTGGTCGTGTTCGCCGAGGCCGGTGACCATCACGTACTCCGCACCGGCGTCCTTTGCCGCCGCAGCAGCCGCCAGCCCGCGGATGCCCGGCCCCAACACCGCGACCACGTCCCCCGGGCTCGTCGCCGGGAGGTCGGCGCCCCAGCGGATCCCGGCGCCGACCGGGTTGAACAGGGTGGCGTCGACGGGGTCGAGGCCGTCGGGGACGGGGACCAGCATCGAGTCGGTGGCCAGCCAGTGGTGGCTGGCCCATCCTCCAGAGAGGGCCGGTTCGACGTCCAGCGGCGAGAGCCCGTAGGCCGTCCGCAGGCCGTGTGTGCGGCAGCGGCGGTAGGTGCCGGTGGTGCACGGGTCGCAGTCCCCGCACGACCGGAAGCACTCCACGGCCACCCGGTCGCCGACGGCCACGCCCCACCGCTCGGCGACGGTCTCGCCGACCTCCTCGAGGACGCCGACCGTCTCGTGGCCGGGGACCATCGGGGTGCGGGCCGGGAGGTGCCCGGTGAACAGCTCGTGGTCGGTCCCGCACAGCCCACACGCCTCGACGCGCAGCAGGGCCGCGTCGTGCGACCGGTCAGGGATGGGCAGGTCCCGGACCTCGAGCGACCGGGGTGCGGTCAGGACCAGGGCCCGGGCCGACGTGGGGCGGGGGGAGCCGTCGATCGGGTTCCCGGTCATGACCACCTCCTGACGGCCTCGTAGCGTACGCACCGACCGCCGACGGGTCCCGATCCGGCGGGAGGAGTAGGGGGAGGAGTGCTGATGACGGGCATGCCGAGGGGAGCCGCCGGGGGCCGCATCCCGCTGCTCGACGTCGACGAGGCCCGCCGTCGGGCCGCCGAGGTCGGCATCCCGGAGACCATGGCCGAGCTGAGCGTGTTCCGCACCCTGCTGCACCAGCC
>JAERSW010000061.1 GCA_016845305.1 Acidimicrobiales bacterium | reverse complement strand
GCCCGGTCGGTGACCGTCGGATCGATGGTCACCTGGGGGTGGCGGGACCGTTCCTCGACGATGTGGGCGTACTCCCGGGCGTTCCTCGCGCTGTAGAGAACCTCCAGGTCCACCATCGGGCAGGTCGCCACGAGGCCGAGGGCGATCCGGGGGAGGAGGTGGTCGGCGACCTCGTCCACGGGTTGGCGGACGAGCGCGCTCTTGTCGGCCAGGTACCGGGGGGTCGTCACCGCCAGGCGCCCTTCATGACCTCGGGGTCGTCGAGATCCATGCCCTCCATGGTCATGAGACGGATGGCGTGCCGACGCAGGATGGTCTCATCCGAGACGCGCTTGAGCGCCTGGTTCACCGTGGCCTTCATGGTGTCCGTGCCGAGGGCCTCGCGGGCCTCGGCGAGGAGGTCGTCGTCGATGTCCACCAGTCGCTTCGTCATGTCGCGAGTATAGAGCGACGGCCCATCGGGGATATATCGCTGGAGATGGAGGCGGGCCGGGCCTCAGCTCGTGGCGGCCCACCAGTCGGTGACGATGGCGGCCAGCTCGGACGGCTTCTCGGTGGGGACGGCGTGGGTGCAGTCGGGGATCTCCACGTAGGTCGAGCCCGGTGCCAGGTCGGCGAGGGCGCGGACGCCGGCCGGCGGCGTGGTGGTGTCGTCCGCGGCTGCGACGAACAGCGACGGAACGGTGAGGGCGCCAAGCGGATCGGCCCAGTCGGGTCGGTTCCGCAGCGCCCGGATGTTGGCGGTGAACCGTTCGGCGCCGTAGGCGTGCATCGTCCCGACCATCTCGTCGACGAGTGCCGGGTCCTGGCCGGCGTCGAGGTAGGCGGTGCGGTAGCCCTCGACGACCGCGTCGTAGCCCTCGTCGGCGAGGCGGGCCAGCATGGCGTCCATCCGCACGTCGATCTCCGGGCCGGTCGAGGTGGCCACGACCACGAGGCTCTCGACCCGCTCGGGGGCGGCCGCCAGGACGGCGAGGGCCACGTGGTTGCCGAACGAGTGGCCCATGAGGGCGAACCGGTCGGGCAGGTCGCCGACGAGTGCCCGGGCGATCGCTCCGAGGTCGTCGAGCGCGAGGTGGTCGACGGGATGGACGGTGATGCCGCTCGGGAGGCCGGCGACGACCGGGTCCCAGATGGAGGCGAACGAGCCCGCCCCGGGGATCAGGACGAGGTGGTCCGGTCGAGGCCCTGCCATGGCGCCGAGTCTTCCACAGGAGCCCGTCGTCCTCCCCGTCAGTTCGTCACGACGATGCGGGCGGCCATCCAGGGGTGCGGCGCACAGTGGTACGGGTACCTCCCGGGCTCGTCGAACGTCCGGGAGAAGGATCCGCCGGGGTCGATGTCGCCGGAATCGAAGCGTCCGTCCGGGGTGGCCCGGTTGTCGCGGACCGGTCCGGAGGTGACGGTGTGGACGACGGTGTCGTCGTTGCGCCAGGTGATGGTGGTGCCGGCCGGGACCACGAGGTCGCCGGGCAGGTAGGCGGTCGCCGCATTGGCCGGGTTCCAGGCTCCGGCAGGCATGACGACGGCACCCTCCCCGGCGACGGGATCGACGGCGTCGGGTGGAGCGGCCGCCGGGGCTTCGTCGGGGGCGACCTCGGCGTAGACCTCGGGATTCCCGGGGCCGTCGATCACCACGTGGCCGATCGCCCCCTTGGCGAACGTCCGCACCAGTGCGTGGTCGACGAGAAGCACCGTGGCGGGCACCACGCCCACCAGCTCGGTCACGGTCGCGCCACCGGCGACGACCAGGGTGCTCTGCGAGCCGCGGATCGTCCGGTTGGCCGGGTGGGTGGCGCCCTCGGGCCACACCAAGTCCCAGTGCGACCCGATGGGATGCCAGTTGGAGGCCAGGTTCAGACCGGCGTTCACCAGATAGAGGCGGGCCCGCTCGCCGACCCGCATCCGGAGGGCCCGATCGTCGACGAGGGCGTCAGTGCGCCCGTTGAGGGTCACGAAGCGGGGCACCTCGTCGAACAGGCCGACGGGGTCGTAGATCGCCTCGCCGTCGTCGCCGGTGGGACCGACGTACCACTCCGACTGGACGACGGCCCACTCATGGTCGACCGGAGGCAACGGACCGGCCGGATCGACGATGAACATGCCCGACATGCCGTGGGCGATGTGGCGGGGGACGTCGCCGAAGGCGCAGTGGTACATGAAGGCCCCCGGGTAGAGCAGCCGCACGGCGATGGTTCGGGTCTCGCCGGGGCCGACGGTCAGCCCGGCCGCTCCTCCGCCTGGGCCGGTGACGGCGTGGAAGTCGATGTTGTGCGCCCGTTGGTTGGCGGCCGGGTTGGTGAGGGTCACCACGGCCAGGTCGCCGACGCGTCCGCGCAGGACCGGTCCCGGCGATCCGCAGACGTCGTCGTGGCTGCCGGCGATCCGGTAGCCCCAGACCTCGGTGGACGTGCCGCTGGCCGGGTCGAGGGGGCACAGCGCCTCGGTGACCTCGAGGTGGACGGCGAAGCGGCGCTGGTCGGTGCGCTCGGCGGCCGGTGGGACGGCCGGGGCGGTGGTCGCGTGGATCTCGTCGGCCCCGGCGTCGGGCAGTTCGGCGACCGGGACCAGGTCGGGGAGGATCGGGTCAGTCGCCCCCGGGGCGGAGGTTCCGGCGATCCCGGTGCTCGGTGCCAGGCGGGGAGACCCGGCACCGGGATCGCCGGAGGACGTGGTGCCGCAGGACGCTGCGGCGAGGGCGAACGAGAAGATGGTGGTGAGGAGCCGGACGGCCCCTCGTCGGCGGGCGGGTCCGGTCATCGCGCTACCTCCGGAGGGTCTCGTAGATGGGGTCGGGCGCCGACCAGGCGTCGAGGACGGCCTCGCGCAACGACTCCCGGGATGCCGGGGCGCAGACGATCCGGGCGCCACGGAGGAGGTCGGCGTAGCGGAACGTCCGCGGGTTCAGGAGCTCGATGACGACCGGGTTCCTCGGGTGGCAGCGTCGGGCGGCGCGACAGGCGTCACGTCGGGCCTCGGTGGCCTCTCGGAACGAGAAGAAGAGGACGTCGCTCGGTCGGATCCGCTCGTCCGCCTCGGCCAGGGGAGAACTGTCGTCACCGTCGTGGCATTCGCAGTCCACGACGTCGAAGCCCGAGGCGGACAGCAGGTCCATGACGGTGTCGCGGAGGGCGTCGTCGGGGCCGGTGATCACGACGCGGGGCTGCGCCACGGGGACGTCGTCGACGGGCACATCGGTGGGCTGGTCCGTGGCGTGTTCCATGGGTGGAGCCTCGGGCCAGCGACGTCCCCGTGAACAGGGACCATCGTCCCGGCCGTCGAAGTCGGGACGAAGGTCCCGGTTCGGCACCGGGCGCCGTCGACCGCTCCGTCGTACGCTCGAACCGTGGAGCGGGCGCCAGCGGAGCCGACCTACGGGGTCTCGGTCGAGGAACTCTGGGAGGGGTCCCCGGACGCCCTGATCGTCGTCGAACGGGGAGGACGGATCCGTGCCGCCAACCAGGCGGCCCACCTGTTGTTCGGCTATCCGGCGCACGCCCTGATGGGTCGGTCCGTGGAGGACCTCGTCCCTGACGACCTGCGCGACGTCCATGTCGGCCATCGGGCCACGTTCGAGGGTGATCCGCTGGCACGTCCCATGGGCATCGGGCGTCGACTGCTCGGACAGCGGGCCGACGGGACGTCGATCCCCGTCCACGTCAGCCTGGCGCCGTTCGAGGGCGGGACACGGACGCTGGCGGCGGTCCGGGACATGACCGACTGGGTCGATGCCGAGGAGCGCCTCCGCCGGGCCGAACGCTCACGCGACCTGGCCGAGGACCACGAGCGGATCGCCCGCGAACTGCACGACACCGTCATTCAGGAGCTGTTCGCCGCCGGCATCGGCCTGCAGGCCCTGCAGGCCACCAGCCCGCAGCCCGAACGCCTCGGCGAGGTGGTCGCCGCGCTCGACGGGACCATCCGGACCATCCGGACGGTCATCTTCGACCTGTCGTCGCCGGTGCACGCCCGGTCGGGCCTGCGGAGTCGGGTCGACGACCTGGTGGGTGACGTGGTCCGCACGCTCGGCATCGAGCCGCGCTGCCACTTCACCGGGCCGCTCGACACCGGCGTGCCGGACGACCTGGTCGAGGAGGCGGTCGCCGTGGTGCGCGAGGGACTCACCAACGTGGCCCGCCACGCCGGGGCCTCGACGGTCGACCTGCGGATCGACGTGGCCGACCGCCTCGTGGTGGAGATCGTGGATGATGGGGTCGGCATCGCCGACGAGCCGACCCGTCGAAGCGGCCTGGCCAACCTCGCCGATCGGGCCGCCCGCCACGACGGCACGTTCAGCGCCTACCCGAACCCGATGGGCGGCACGGTGGTGGAGTGGTCGGTGCCCATGCCCGGCGCCGGCGCCTGACGCTGGCCTGGGTCGGGGCGGTGGTCAGCCCGGTCCGTTGCGGCGCTCGTCGAGACGGGCGGCGAACGCTGCGGCCTCGGTGCGTCGCGACATGCCGAGCTTGCGGAGCAGGTTGGTGATGTAGTTCTTGACCGTCTTCTCGGCCAGGTACATGCGAGCCGCGATCTCCCGGTTCGACAGGCCGTCGCCGATCAGGTCGAAGATCCGGCGCTCCTGCCCGGAGAGCTCGCCGACCGCCGCCTCGCCGCTCTCACGGAGTCGACGCAGCGCCAGTCGGGTGGTGCCGGGATCGAGGAGGCGGCGTCCCGCCCCGACGAGGCGGATGGCCGACAGCAGTTCGCCACCCTGGACGCGCTTCAGGACGTAGCCGGCGGCTCCGGCCAGGCTGGCCTCGACGAGGGCCTGGTCGTCCTCGAAGGAGGTGAGGATCAGGCACGCCACCTCCGGGTGGGCGGAGCGGACGTCGCGGCACACCTCCACGCCGTTGCCATCGCCGAGGCGGACGTCGAGCACGGCCACGTCGGGCCGGCAGTCGGCGATCGCCTCGAGCGTTCCGGCGGCCGATCCCGACGTTCCGACCACCTTGAGGTCCTCCTCGGCGTCGACCAGCGCGGTCAGGCCGCGGCGGACGACGTCGTGGTCGTCGACGAGGAAGACGCGCAGGTTCACGCCCCGGACCTACCACGTTCGGCCCGCTCGTGCCGGGCTTCGTGGATGCCGTTGCCGACCACGCCGCCTCCCAGGACCGACACCCAGATGCCCGACAGGCCGCCGACGGCGAGGGCGGCGACCACCCCGTGCTCGGGGGCGACGAGGTAGGTGACGAGGGCGAGGAACCCGGTGAGGACGACGGCCGAGGCGAGGGTGGCCGCCACCACGGTCCGGAGTCGCCGTTCGCCGTCGGCGTCGACCAGACGGGGTTCCGCGCGGGTCTCGACGATGCGCGTCGGTGGGTGGGCTGGTGGGTCAGTGGTCATGGTCGTGGGCTCCGGTGTCGGTGGACGGGACGAGGTTGCGGGGGGCGAACGACATGCCCTCGATTCCGGGTGCGCGCCCGAGGCGGCGCACGGTGCCCCTACCGAGCTTGAACGGGTAGCGGAGGTTCAGCGGCTGCAACGACGTGTCGGCGGCCACCACGTCGTTGGCGTCGGACCCCGGGTAGAGGAAGTACGTGAACGTCACGCCGGGCGGGACGACGTCGGTCGGGTACACGACCGCGGTGAATCCACCCGAGATGGTGGCGCCGACGTGGTCGAGCACCTCGGCGTTCTCGACGGCCACCAGGTCGCCGGCGTCCAGGCCCCAGCGCCGGGCGTCGAGCGGGTTGACCTCGAGCAGGTTGGCCGGCCAGCGCTCCATGGCGAGGGGGCGACGGACGTAGTCGGACAGGTTGTTCCACAGCGCGTTGACCCGACCGTTCAACACCCACACCTCGCCCCGGTCGTGTCGGGGGGCCAGGACCCGGTTGCGGGTGCGCACCGCGTCGAGGTCGACGTGGACGAAGTTGGCCCGGCCGCTGTCGGTCTTGAAGCGCAGGTCGGCGTGCAGACGGGGCGTCTCGGTGATCGTGCCGCCGTCGAGGCCCAGGGGCGCCTGGAAGCCGGTGGTGCCGACGTCGGCGAGCACCTCGTGGACGCGACGACCGGACGCCTCGGCCACGTCGACGAGGACCGCGCAGTCCTTGCGGCTCCCGGCGGTCCGGGGCAGCGCCTCGGTGGCGACGGCGTTGGCGTCCGGCCAGTCGAAGCCGTCGTAGCCCATGCGTCGGCCGACCTCGGCGAAGATCCACCAGTCGGGCCGGGCGGCGCCGGGCGGATCCATGAACCGCTGGTAGAGGCGGACCCGGCGCTCCGCGTTGGCCCGGGTGAAGTCCTCCTCGCCCCACGTGGCCGCCGGGAGGACCACGTCGGCGTACCGGGTGCTGTCGTTGGGGTAGGTCTCCTGGTGGACGAGGACCATGCCACCGGCGTCGATCCGCTCCACGAGGCGCTGACGGGCGTGGTCGAGGTCGGCGACGGTGACCGGGTCGCCGGTGCCGACCAGCTCGGCGACGCGGGCCCGCAGCGCCGAGGTGCCCGCCGTGGCGCCCAGCCAGTTGGTGCCGACCACCCACCGCAGACGGGTGTTGCCCTCGACCAGCCACCGCTCGGTGTCCATCTCGACGGGATGTCCGTCGACGGAGTGCGGTGACAGGTCGTGCGGGTAGCCGGCGGCCTTGACGCCACCGCGCTGGTGGCCGCCCATCCGGGCCGTGGCCCGACCCTCCCGGCCGGTCGCCCCGAGCACCAGGCCGAGGTTCGCGATGGCCGCGGTGTTCTCGTAGTTGTGGGTCCAGTAGACGCCCTTCTCGAACAGGACGCTGGTGCGGGGCTGGGGGCCGGTGCCTCCGCTCAGGAGCAGCGCCGCCTCGCGGATCTTCTCCGACGGCACGCCGGTGATGCGGGCCGCACCCGTCAGGGAGAGGTCGGGGTCGGAGCGGAGCTCGTCGAGGAGCTCGGCGCGGGTTCGTCCGAATCGGGCCCGGCGCCACTTCGGTTCGGTGTCGAGGAGGGCGCGGGTCGCCGTGTGGTCGCGGACGAAGGCGTGGTCCTCCCAGCCGTGCTCGAGGACGTCGCGGACGATCGCCGAGTAGAGAAACGCGTCGGTGCCGGGTTCGACCTGGAGGTGCAGGCCGCCGTTGGCCTCGGCCCAGGCCGCCGTGAAGGTGCGACGGGGGTCGACGACGACGAGGCGGGCGCCGCCAGCCGACTGCCACTGGGTGAACCGCACCGACTTCGTCTCGTACGGGTCGGACCCGGCGATGAGGATCACCTCGGCGGCCCGGTCGTCGGCGAAGCAGGCGCCGAAGGCGTCGATGCCGGCGTCGCTGAGGCCCGGGACGTCGTCGCCCTCGGCGGGAGCGTGGTGTGGTGACCAGTTCGGGGTGCGGATCGAGGCGAGCGCGAGCTTGCTGGCTGCGTACGTGTTCTCGAAGAACTCGTACGAGTAGATCTTCATGCCCCACGCCAGCGGACCGTGGAGGTCGACGACGTGGCGTGACAGGTCGGCGACCAGGTCGAGGGCGAGGTCCCACGGGACGGGGACGAGGGTGCCGTCGACGCGGAGCAGTGGGGTGGTGAGCCGGTCCGACGTCGGGCCGTCGTGTCGGTACAGCTTGCGGGCCAGCGCGCCGCCGCGGACCGAGTGGCCGCCACCCGGGTTGACGACGGTGGCGTCGGGGTCGGGGAGGACGACGCAGTTGCGTTCCTCGCCGTCGACGCGCACGACGGTGTGCATGTTCTCCGTGGTCCATCCGCCGGCCAGTGGGCCGACGGGCAGGTCCCGGCCGAGGGCGTTGTCGGCAGCGGCAGGGCCGCCGTCGCTGCCCAGCGGCCACGTGAAGACCCGGTAGCCGCAGGCCATGGGGCAGTACTCGCAGCAGGTCGTGGACGACGTGGCGTCCGGCGGCGGGATGGGGACCGTGGCGGTCACGTCGACGCCAGGACTCGGACGCCCACGCCGTGCAGCGGATCGGCGTGGCCGTAGATGGGGCGGCGGAGCCCGAAGGCGACGACCTCGTCGCCGTCGAGGCGGAGGAGCACCCGCGACAGGTGCTGGGTGGCCTGGCCGAAGGCCGGGATGCCGTCGGCAGCCAGGTCGAACGTCGTGAAATGGCACGGGCAGGGGCCGAGGGTGGCAGTGTCGGCGCGGTACTCGGTGAGTGGGCAACCCATGTGGGTGCAGGTCGACGAGAAGCCGACGAGGTCGTGCTCGCGCCCGATGCCGTGGGCGACCGGTCGACCGACGCGGACCAGCACGTTGGGTTGGCCCTCGGCGGGGTAGTCGAACGTGGTGGACTCGCCGACGACCAGCTCGGACCACCGGCCGACCGTCCGTTCGGGGAACCGGGCGGTGACCGCGGCGACGTCACCGGAGGCGTCGCGTTCCCAGGTGAGGGCGACCGGGGCGACGATGCCGCCTCCGAGGGCGGCGCCGATGGCGCTGCCGGCGATCATGAACTCTCGGCGGGTGAGGGGCATGGCACTCCGATCGGCACGTGGCTGGTCGATCGGACGGTACGGAGGGTGGTCGACGGCGATCAGGGGCGAAGGTCCCCTTGTCGTCACGTTCCCGGCCGGCTGCCGGGCATGGTCAGGGAGACGGTCTCGGAGGGTGGCTGAAAGGTCGGGACCTTCGGCCCTGACCGGCCTCCGGCGGGATTCGTACGTTGAGGCCATGCCCACCACGAGTCCGTCGAAACTCCCGGTCCCCGTGCGTCGATCCCGGCGGACCGGCGCCAGCCCGTCGGGTCGTCTGGCGTGGGAGTTCGCCATCCTCCCGGGGTTCATCGGGTTCGTCCTGGTGTTGACCGTGGGGCTGCTGGTGCTGGCCGCCCTGTCGGATGGCGGCGACGACGGCGGCTCCACCGATCCGGGCGGGGACGGCCTGGTGGTGGCCGACGAGTTCTCCTACACGCCGGCCCGGATCGAGTCGGGTGCCGAGGTGACGCTGCGGATGCGCAACGACGGTGCCACGTTCCACGACCTGCGGATCGAGGGTGTCGACGACTTCGAGCTGCGGGCGCATCCCGGCGATGTGGACGAGGGCTCCGTGCGCCTCGCCCCGGGGCGCTACGTCCTGTACTGCAGCATCCCGGGCCACCGCGAGGCCGGGATGGTCGGGGAGCTGTCGGTCTCGTGATGGGACCTGGCGAGGAAAGGGGTGAATGACGTGCTGCGTCGTATGAGGTTCAACCGACGGTTCGAGGCGCCCCGCTTCAGCCGGTGGCGGACCGACCCACGGGTGCTGGTCGAGGAGTCCGACGGGGCCGTGCGCGACTCGATGGTCCAGGTGCTGGAGGAAGCCGGCTTCGAGGCGGTGGGCTGTGGGGGTCCGGACGACCATCCGGGGTCCCGGTGCCCGTTGGTGGCGGGCGAAGGGTGTCCGGCGGCGAGCCTCGCCGACGTGATCCTGTTCTCACTGCGGATCTCGGATCCCGAGAACCAGACGGTGCTGCGGGCCCTGAAGCGGCGACATCCGTCGACGCCGATCGTGGTCGAGGTGCCGAAGCCGAAGGTCGCGTCGCTGAACGAGCTGCTGGTCGGCACGCACCCGGTCCACTCGCCCTTGACCCGCCGCAGCCTCACCAGGGCGGTGAGGGAGGCCTGGGCGTCGCCCGACCCGGTGGTGACGACCGTGGACTGATCGACGATCCGGCGTCCCGATCCGTCCCCCGAGTGGTCACGGTCGACGGTCGGGACGCTGCCGCCACGGACCGGGGACGATCCACCCTCGGTCCGGTCCGTGGCGGAACCCGGGTCCGGGGTCCCGCTCGCTCGGCGGCGGGGCCCCGGACCCCTCGCCGTCGGGCCGTGGGGTCCGGCGGCTCCGTGGGCTCAGTCGTGCCGGCCGTCGAGGCCCTGGAACGAGAAGGCGGCGGCGTGCGGGTACTGGCCGTCGGGCCAGGCCGTGGTGGGGTAGCGGTAGTCGGTCGACTCGAAGATCTGGACGGTGGCCGGGCTGCGGAGGCGGAGCTCCTCCCGGTCGAGGGCCCGGAGCTCGTCGGTCTGGAGGTCGGCGTCGGAACCGAGGTAGGCGGCGGTGGCCAGGTAGACGTACTCGGTGACCCGGCAGGCGTCGTCGCACGTCGGGTCGTCGTACCAGTGCAGGCCCCCGCCCCACGCGGCCCGCCACGCCCGGTACAGGAGGCTGTTGTCGTCGGCGTCCTCGCTGAACACGTAGGGGAGGTACCGCTGCCAGCCGGCGTTGACGATGACGTGGTGGACCTCCTCGGGGGCGGCGTCGCGCCCCCACGGCGGGTCGGTCTCGTGCGCCCCGAGGTCCTGGAAGGTGCGGCCCCGGAGGGCGACCATGGCCCGGACGCCCGGCCAGAACGTGAGCTCCTCGGGCGTCATGACGACGACAGGTCGCCCGTCGGCGAGGGCGGCCATGAGGCCCGGGTCGTCGGGGGTGCCGTCGGCGTCGTTGTCGAGCCACTGGGCGGCGACGGCCGCGGCGTGGACCAGCGAGGTATCGTCGACGTCGCCGGTGGCGCAGACGGTGACCACGTCGAACACGACCGCCGCCTTGGGTAGCACCGCCGACGTGCACGGCCCCCCACCGCGGACGGCGTCGTCGACGAGGACGGCGACGATGCCGAGCCCGACGACCGTCAGGAGCCCGACGGGCACCAGCAGGAGCCGGAGCGCCCACCGGACGGGCGTGGAGCGCGGACGGGCCACCGGGGTCGTGGGCGCGGCCCGGTGGTCAGCCGGCCGGCTCGAGGAAGACGAGGGGGATGACCCGGTCGGTCTTGGCCTGGTAGCCGGCGTAGTTGGCGAAGTCCTTCGTGATGAGCGGCCAGATCCGTTCCCGCTCCTCGTCGGTGGCGATCCGTGCGGTCATCGGCCGATCCTTGGAGCCCTTGGTGGTCACGGTGACCGCCGGGTTCTCGCGGAGGTTCAGGAACCAGTCGGGGTGGCGGTGGTCGCCGCCCCGGGAGGCGACGATCACCCGCACGTCGCCCTCGCCGTACGGGGTGGTCAGCATCACCGAGCGGGGCTGGCCGGACCTGCGGCCCGTGGTCGTCAACTCGAGGACGGGCATCTTGGCGGCCGCCCATCCGTAGCCCCCGAAGCTCAACTTCAGCAGGGTCCGGTGGAGGCGATTGATGTTCTTGAACTGTCGATCGCTGGGCATGGATCGAACCTACCGGCCGGTGGGTGGGGGCGATCCCGGCCGGGGCGACCGGCTCCCGTCGGGCCTGAGCAGGTGGGCGCCCAGGGCCATGGTCGCCGAGCCCATGACGATCGTCGGCACCCAGCTTCCGGTCAGGTCCTGCATGGCCCCTCCCAGGATCGGCCCGAGGGCCCCGGCCACGCCCATGGCCAGTCCCTGGAGGCCCATCAGGAGGCCGAGGTCGCCTTCGGCGAAGTGGCTGCGGGCGTGCACGCTCTGCAGCGGGGTGGTCGCGCCCATGGAGATCCCGGCCAGCACGGCGAAGGCCACACCTGCCGGGTCGGTCCCGACGAGCAGGAAGGCGATGCCGACGGCGCTGGTGAGGAAGGCCAGACGCAGCAGGGTGCCCGAACCGTGGCGTTCGATCAGGCCGGTGAGGCCGAGGCGTCCAAAGAACTGGAAGAGGCCGCGAAGGCCGGCGATGGAGCCCGCCATGGCCAGGGTCATGCCCGAGGCGGTGAGGATCGGGACCTGGTAGACGAGCACCGAGGCGAACGCCACACCGGTGGCCAGGTAGGCGGCCAGCATGCGACGGACGGCCGGGCGGGCCACGGTGTCGCGGATGGCGTCGACCGGACGCAGCGACGGCCCGGTCTGCGAACTCCGTGCGTGGGCGGTGACCGGTGCGGCGACCAGGCCGCCGACGACCGAGAGCAGGGCCAGGACCCGTCCGGCGGTCCGCCAGTCCCAGGTGGTCGTCATCCACGCGGTGAGCGGCAGGTAGATGGGGCTGCAGAAGGCGCCGATGAGGGTCACCACGGCGATCGACTGGTCGGGTCGTCGTGGGCGGAGCCGTGCGGCTGCCGCGGTGGTCACGTGGTAGAAGCCGGTGGCGCCGGTGATGCCGGCCCCCAGGGAGTACAGGGCGCCGAACGTGAACACCCGGTCGGCCCACATGGCGGCCAGGAGCAGGCCGCCGCCGGCCGCCGCCTGGAGCAGGAACGGGCCCGGTCCGCCGTAGCGGTCCAGCAGCCGACCGCCGAGGAACGCCCCGATGCCGGTCAGCAGCATGGCGATCCCGAAGGTGGTGCCGAGGACGGTGGTGCTCCACCCGGTGTCGTCGTGGATCGGTCCGATCAGGACGCCGAAGCCGTACATCCACGACCCGTAGGACGTGATGGTGACGAGGCCGAGTGCCGCCACCCCCGCCCATCCGTGGGGCGTCGGTGCGTCCCGGTGGGCGTGGCTGGTCACCCCGGCACCGTATTCGTCACGCCACCGTCGGCCGGGCGTCGTTCCCCGATCGGTTCGCCGGGAGCCGCCCGCCTGCTGCCAGACTCCGGGGATGCGTCGACTCCCGGCCGTCTCCGCTGGCTTGCTCGCCTTGGTGGTCGCCCTGGCGGCCGTCGTCGGGTGCGGGGGGAGCGACGATGAGGAGGCCTGGCCCGACGACTACCAGGGGCTGTGGATGGGGATCTGCGAGGCGGTCACGGCCAAGGCCGCGGACGACCCGTCGATCTCGGTGACCGACGTGTGCCGGTGCACCCTCGACGGCCTGATGTCGGCGTTCCGGCTGGCCGACTACGAGTCGTGGCCGCAGGAGGTCAAGGACGGAGCGGCGGCCCCCTACGTGACCATGTGCTGGCCGGACGACTGAGTCCACTCGACGCCACCGAGCGGTGGGTGGCACGGAGGGGCTAGAGCAGCTCGGCGACCCGGAGTACGTAGACCTCGAGTTCGTGGGGGCGCGTGCGGAGCGGTTCGCTCACTTGTCGAGGGAGTCGGCGACGAGACGCCACCGCGTCCGGGCGGCGACGTGGTGCTCGTGCTCGAGCTGGTCGAGGATCACGTCGGGGCGGAGGCGAGCGGCGTCGACGAGTTCGGCGATCAGATCGAGGAACGACGCCCAGGGCGACTCGAGGAGGCCGGGTCCGTCGCGGAGCACTTCGAGCACTGCGACCTCGGTCGGGGAGAGGTCGTGGATGCGGCGTTCGATCGACCGGGCGACGAAGTGGATGGCATCCGGCGGGGTGGGAACACGCCCGGGGACGGCGATGGTGTCGATGGAGGGGACCTGGGTCGTCAGGCCGAGGTGCGAGACGGCCGAGAGCCGGGCGGGTCCCGAACCCGGGCCGGCGACCTCGAGGGCGATCTCGACGGGGCGCGGTGGTGCCACCCCGAAGCGGGTGGGGGTGCCCTTCCAGTAGAGGCCTCGGCGAACGCGCAGGAGGTCGCCGCGCTGGGCCAGGCGGGACAGCTCGCTCTCGACGGCGCGGCGTGGTCCGTCCGTGGTCAGAGCGGTGACGAACGATCTCTCCGGGGAGGCATCGATCCGATCGCGCACTCTCTGGGCCGTGCTCATGGAGGAAGATCGTAGCGAATACCTCGCAGCATTGGCCGCCTGGCGCCCGGGCCGGCCAGTGACGACGGGGGACGTCGAATGGAAACAGGAACCATTCCCGATAGTTTCGGGGGATGGAGGTCCTGGTCGCCGTCGTGCTGCTCGTCGTGGCGTCGCTCGGCGCCGGGCTGCTTCCGCAGGCGTTCGCCACCCGCCTCACCCTCTCCCGCCTCTCGGACCTGACCGGCCTCGCCTCGGGGCTGCTCCTGGCGTCGGCCTTCGTCCTCGTCGTTCCGGAGGGCTTCCACACGGCCAGCACGGGTGGCGGCCGATTCGACCTCGATCCGGCCGTCCTCGGCCTCGCAGCGCTCGCCGGCTTCCTGATGCTGCTGCTCCTCGAGGGCCTGGGCATCGGCCACGCCGTCCACGAGGAGCACCACGACCACGAGGAGGGCCACGGCCACGAGCACGTCCACCATCCGGGCTCGGGCGGATTGGCGGCGATCGGGCTGTCCGTGCACGCCCTGGCCGACGGCCTGGCGATCGGCGCGGCCACGGCCTCGGGCGAGGCGTCGTTCTCGCTGCTGGTCGCCTTCGCCGTGGCCGTCCACCGGGTGCCGGCGGCGCTCAGCCTCGGGATCTTCCTGCTCCACCAGCCCGGCGGTCGCCGGACGGCCGTCCGGGGCCTGCTGCTGTTCACCCTGGCGACGCCGGCGGCTCTGGTGCCGTCGGCCCTCCTGCTCGATGGCGCCGACCCGTCGACCCTGGCCCTCGTGCTGCTCTTCTCGGCGGGGACCTTCGTCTACGTGGCGACCGTCGACACCCTTCCCGCCATCCACAACCCGGAGGTCGGCCGGCGCGCAGTGCGCAACGTGCTGTCGAGCGCGGTGGTCCTGTCGGTGCTACTCGTCGCCCTGAACGGTGCCGGCGTTCTCGAGCACGGGCACGGCCACCAGGACCACGGGGTCCACTCGGACGAGGACCATTCAGAGGGCCACCCAGAAGAGGACCACGCGGACGAAGACCACTGAGGTCAGCCCAGGGCGTCCCACCAGCCGACGATGGCGGCGGCCAGTTCGGCGGGTCGTTCCACGTGCACGGCGTGACCGCAGTCGGGGATCTCCACGTAGGTGGAGCCGGTGGCCCGGGCGGCCAGGGCACGGACCCCTTCCGCGGGGATCATCTGGTCGTCGGTGAGGCCGACGAAGAGCGACGGGACGGCCAGTGCGTCCAGCGACGCCGACCAGTCGGGCCGGGTCAGGGCCGCCGAGCCGTGCGCCCGAAAGCGGGCCTCGCCGTACTCGCGCATGCGGCCGTCGGCCAGGTCGGCCGCGTCGCCCTCGAGCCCCAGGTTCTGGATGAAGCCCGCTACGACGCCGTCGAAGCCGTGCTCGTCGAGCACGGAGCGGGTTCCGGTGACGATGGCGTCCAACTCCGGCCCGTCCGTCTGGGCGACGACGACCAGGTTCTCGACCCGCTCGGGTGCCTGGTGGTGGACGGCGAGGGCCACCTGTCCGCCGAACGAGTGGCCGACCAGGGCGAACCGTCCGGGTAGGTCGGCCAGGACCGCGTCTGCGAGAGCCAGCAGATCGTCGACGGCCGGGTACACGGCGCGGTGGACCTCGGGGCCGTCGGGGAGGTGGGGCACCAGGAGGTCCCACGAGGCTTCGATCGCCATGATGCCGGGCAGGAGGACGACGTGGTCGGGTCGGTATCCGCTCATGGCGCCGAAGGCCACCACGCGTCAGGGGGGGGCGTCAAGCAGCCGGGTCTCTGCTTGATCCCGTCTCGGGGGGGCATACGTTCGCCGGCGATCGTCCGGGACGGGCCCGGTCGACATGAGTGGGGGAGGCGGGACCATGGATCCGCGGGATCAGTGGCGAGGCGCAGCGGAGATCTTCGGGCAGGTGCTGGATGGGATGGACGACGGCCAGTTGGACGATCCCACGCCCTGCGCTGAGTGGCCGGTTCGCAGCCTGATCGGCCACGTGGCCTCGGGCCACCTGGTTCGGGTCCCGTCGCTGCAGGGACAGGAATGGCAGGGCTCGGGAGCCCCCGCCGCCATCACGAGCGACCGGTACGCCGAGTTGGCCGGTGACGACCCGCGGGCGACGGTCACCTCGGCGCTGGCCGCCATGGGCGAGGTGGTCGACGGGATCGAGGACATCCACGGTCCGGCCGGCCACCACACGGGCATGAAGACCGTCGAGTTCGTGCTCGGTCACCTGGCCTGGGACCTCCTGGTCCACGCCTGGGACCTGGCCCGGGGCACCGGTCAGGACATCGACCCACCGGACGAGCTCGCCCAGGCGGCCATCGACTTCAGCGGCGGGTACTTCGAGAGCGTCCTTCGGCCGAATGGCTTCCTCGCGACCGAGGTCGACGTGGCCGATGGGTCATCGACCATGGACCGCCTGCTCGCCCTCTGCGGCCGGACCCCCTGAGGCGGCTCCGAGGCTGGTCAGCCCAAGGAGTCCCACCAGTCGACGATGGTGGCCGCCAGATCAGCGGGTCGCTCGACGTGGGGCGTGTGGCCGCAGTCGGATATCTCCCGGTAGTCGGATCCCGCTGCCCTCGCGGCCAGTTCTCGGACGCCCTGCGTCGGGACCACCTGGTCGGCGGTCATCCCGATGAACAGGGATGGCACCGCTAGAGCCGACAGCGAGTCAGACCAGTCGGGTCGCGACAGGATCGCCCGAAGATGGGCATCGGCGCGCTCCGCTCCGTATTCGTGGAAGCGAGCCCGGGCCACGTCGGCAGCGGCCCCCTCGAATCCCAGGGTGTGGATGAAGCCCTCGGCGAAGGCATCGAAGCCGACCGCCTTCTGGGTCTGCAGGGACTGGCTGACGCCTTGGTCGATCTCGGGCCCGTCCGACATGCCGATGACGATGAGGTTGTCGACGCGATCCGGCGCTCGGTCGTGGACAGCCAGGGCCACCTGTCCGCCGAGCGACTGGCCGGCGACTGCGAAGTGCTCGGGAAGGTCGGCCAGCAGCGCATCGGCGATCCCGTGGAGGTCATCGATCGCCGGGTAGGTGACGGGGTGGGCGGTGACGCCGCCGGGGAGGTGGGGAATCAGGAGATCCCACGTTGCCTTCGTCGAGTACGCCCCGGGGATGAGGACCAGATGCTCAGGTCGGTAGCCGGACATGGTCGACGAGGCCACCACCCAGTGGCAGGGGCGTCAAGTCGCGCTGGCGGTGGGCTTGACATCCTCGGGGGGGGGGTGATGTGGCCGCTTCAGACCGACGATGCCGAAGACAGCCTTCTTCGTCGCATCGACGATTCGCTGGAGATGCCAGTTCGACAAGAGGCCCTCAGTCAGCACCTCGCCGAGAGAGGTGTGCTCCCGATGTTCGGATTCCCGTCGCGTGTCCGACCGATGTATCTGAGGCGGCCTACCCGCGGCTACCCATGGCCCCCGGCTGCGCTGGTGGACATTGGGGCTCCTGGTGTCGAGTGCTTCGGCCTGCAGACGCCGCACTTGCTGCGTCGTGAAGCACGTGGCACCGCACGGGTGTGTCGGGCGTCGTCGGATTCCAGCGGGCGCGCTCGCGCCTCTGTGATCCCTGACTTCTCTGCGTAGCCGACTAGGACAGCGGCCGAGGTGGTTGCGTCACCGTGGTTGCTCGTGGGCCCGCCCGCAAGGCGCAAGCTGGCGGCACGCGGGTCGCTGGTGGCGGCGATCGCCTAGGCGTGCTGGCTATCGGCGTTGAGAGCAGTATTGTCGTCACCAATGCTCGGAATCGGTACGTGGGGGGTCTCTTGACGAAAGGCTCGCTTCCCCCAGCGGTGGACATGCGCGGGGTCTCCAAAACCTTTGGGCGCTTGGTAGCGCTCGACGGCGTTGATTTCGATATCGCGTGTGGCGAAGTTCATGCGCTTCTGGGCGAGAACGGTGCGGGCAAGTCGACGCTCATGAGCGTCTTGTTCGGGCTTCATCGCGCCGATGAGGGATCAATAGCGATCCATGGCACGCCAGCGGAGATTCGGTCACCTCAAGACTCTGCCAGCCTTGGGATCGGGATGGTGCACCAGCACTTCCGGCTCGTCCCCACGCTAACCGCGGCACAGAACATTGCGTTGGGGCTGTCCGGGCAGCGCCTGGTTCGACCCAAGGAGCTGCGAGAGATTGACGACCGAATCGCGGCTCTCAGCGAGCAGTTCGGACTAGAGGTTCCGCGCGGGCTATCAGTATGGCAGATGTCGGTGGGGGATCGCCAGCGGCTCGAGATCCTTCGGGCCCTCTATCACGAGGCGAGGATTCTCATCCTTGATGAGCCGACCGCAGTTCTGACGCCTGGAGAAGCTGAGCGCTTTGTCGACCAGATGCGCCAACTCGCAGATGCCGGTCGTTCGATTGTCGTGATCACGCATCATCTTGATGAGGTGATGCGGGGTTCGGATCGGATCACGGTGCTGCGGCAGGGCAGAAAGGTTGGCGAGGTGTCGCCAGCTGATACGTCGGTGCGTGAGTTGGCGGAGATGATGGTCGGGTCTGAGGCTGCGGGCCGCGTCGTGAGCCGAGAGTGTCGATCTGACCGCAGTGCTGACGATGTGATTATGCGCGTGGATGATCTCCGCGCCCGCTCGCTTGGCGGGGCCGTGGGAATCGCAGGCGTCGATTTTGAGGTCCGCTCTGGTGAAGTGGTTGGAATCGCAGGCGTCGAGGGAAATGGACAGGTCGAGCTCGAGGGAGCAATCGTCGGAACTGTTCGTGTCGACTCTGGCGCTGTAGTCGTTGGAGGAAGGGACGTAACGTCGGCGACGCCGGGCACGCGCATGAGTGAGGGGCTCAGCGTGATCCCGTCAGATAGGTACCGATCTGGTGTCATCGGATCGTGGTCCGTGGAGCGGAACCTCGCGCTGTTGACGATCTCGAAGCGGCCGTTCGCTCGGCGTGGACGAATTGACCATCGCGAGGTCCGCGAACAGGCGGTTCGCCTGATCAGAGACTTTTCCGTGAAGGCCAAACCGGTGACTACGGTCGAATCTCTTTCAGGGGGCCATGCGCAGCGGGTGGTGTTGGCCCGTTGCCTCGACTCCAATCCTCGGCTCTTGCTCGCGGCGCAACCAACACGAGGCCTCGACGTTGGTGCCGCGGCGTTCGTTCGTCAGGCGTTGCTCGATCAGGCAGATAGGGGAGTTGGCGTCCTGTTGATCTCATCTGATCTCGATGAACTGCTGGAGGTTTCGGACCGGGTTCTGGTGATGTACCGGGGGAGGATCGTCGGTGCGTGGTCCGACCCGGGCGGATCGAGGGCCGAGATCGGACAGGCTATGGGTGGAAGTCATGTAGCCCACGTGGCGCCATGACCGCCTCCGCAGAATCCCTAACGGTCGAAGCCCCGACCACAGCTCGCCGGGCGATGATGGCGTCGCGGGCTGTGGTCCGTGTAGGGATTGCGCTGTTCTTGATCGTCTCTGCCGTTGTGATCGCTGCGGGGGCGAACCCCTTCTCGGTTGCGTGGAACATCACCCGCACGCCCTTTGAGTCGGTCTCGAACTTCGAGCAGTACCTGCTTGCGCTGACTCCGCTGCTGCTGGTGTCGTGCGGTCTCGCCATCGCGTTTCGCGGCGGTCTCTACAACATCGGGGCGGATGGCCAGATGATTGCTGGAGCCATCGTCGGAGGAGGAGTCGGCATCGAGCTTTCCGGCGCGCCGCGGCTGGTTGGCGTCGTAGCCGTGCTCGTTCTCGGGGCGGTAGGCGGTGCCGCCTGGGGCGCCCTCAGCGGCGTCCTGCGCGGACGCTACGGAGTGAGCGAAGTCCTTAGCTCGCTGCTGTTGATCTTCGTGGCCGACTTCATCCTGCGCTACTTGGTCAGAGACCCCTGGCGTGATGGCTTCCTGCCACAGTCGGCGCGATTGCCCGAATCGACGAAGCTCCCCGAACTACAAGTCGTTGACGTTCACATCGGTCTCCTCATAGCGCTCGCCGTGGTGCCGTTGTTGTGGCTACTCGTTGACCACACCCCATTCGGATTCAGGCTCCAGGCGCTAGGAGCCAGCGAAGAGGTCGCACGGGCGAGCGGAATCGCGATCGCCCGGACGGCGACGGTCGCCATGGCGTTGTCAGGCGCATGCGCCGGAATGGCGGGCGTCATCCAGACCGTCGCAATCGAGGGCCGGATCGTGCAGAGCCTGAACAGCGGCCTCGGCTTCACTGCGATCGTCGTCGTCTTGGTTGCCAGAATGCGGGCGCTCGGTGTCCTGCTTGCCTCGGCATTCGTCGTAATGCTCACAGTGGGCGGTGAGACGGTTCAACGATCCGATGGTCTGTCCGCGTTCATTGTGCCGATGATCCAGGCAGTCGCCATCCTCGTCGTTCTCGTCATGGACCAGCAAGGCCGGTCGTGAACCACGAAGCCGAGGTGAGCTGATGGACTGGTCGGCAGTTGTCGGCGCAGGGGCGATCATCCCCCTGCTGGGCGCTGGTGTCCGCCTCGCGCTTCCAACGGCTATCGCTGCTGTGGGCGAGACCGTGACGGAACGCTCTGGAGTCTTGAACCTTGGTGTGGAAGGGATGCTCACCGTGGGCGCCTTGGGTGCCTTCTTGGGTGAGTGGTACGGCAATAGCGCGTGGGTTGGCATGATGACCGCCGTCGTTGCGGCAATGGGACTCGGTGCGTTACACGCGGCGCTGACAATAAATTTGAAGCTCGACCAGATCGTGACCGGGATCATGCTCGTACTACTGGGTGTCAGCTGCTCCGACTTCGTCTACGACTCCATCTTCGGCGACGCCGAGTCACCACCTCGCATCGACGGATTCGAGCCGGTTGACATCCCGGGACTCTCATCGGTCCCCGCGGTTGGTGTGATCCTCTTTCAACAACCCACGGTGGTCTACGTCGCCTTGGCTACGTGTGTCGGCGCATGGTGGGTGCTGCACCGGTCGGCGATTGGCTTGACAATTCGCGCGGCGGGAGAGGATCCCGAAACCGTCGCGGCGGCGGGGAAGTCCGTGGCACAGGTGCGCTGGGTCGCGGTACTGACCGGGGCCGGGCTGGCTGGGCTGGGGGGCGCCGTTCTGGTCCTCGGCCAGCTGCAGCTGTACTCGTTCGGACTGATCGCTGGGCGAGGTTGGATCGCGATCGCCATGGTCATCTTGAGCCGCTGGACTATTCCCGGCGCACTTGCCGGAGCATTCGTGTTCGGGGTAGCTGACTCGTTCCAGCTACGCGTCCAGGCGGCCAGCGGAGGGCTCGACTCGAATGTGCCGGTCGAGTTCTTCCAGATGCTGCCGTACGTGACCACGCTGCTTGTGCTCGTCGTCGCCTCGATAAGGGGGCGCCGGTCCGCGGCGCCAGCAGCGCTGGGTGTGCCGCTCTAGACAGAGAGTGCAATATAGATATGATCAATGAGTTGGCAAGACTTGAGATTGAAGGGGGATGCTGTGCGAATCACGGTTGACCGAGAACGGTGCATCAGCTCCGGCATGTGCCTGGGCATCGCCCCTGAGTTGTTCAGCCTCGACTCTGACGGTAAGGCGGTGGCCGCCGAGGCAGATGAGCGCGACCGGCCGAAGGTCGAGTCAGCGGTCGTGTGCTGTCCTGTTGAAGCGATCTCCATCGAGGACTGAGTATGGCGACCGAACCTGAGGCGCTCGAGCTTCACGAGGCGGTGCGGGGTCGGCCCGGCGTCATGGGCACCACCGTGCAGCGCGACGAGGATCTGAGCGTGCTGACGGGTCGGGCTACGTACGTCGGTGATGTTCGCCGCGTCGGGATGCTCGATGTCGCGTTTCTTCGTAGTCCGGTCGCGCATGGACGAATCCGTAGCCTTGACGTGACGGCGGCGCGGCAGGCCCCTGACGTTGAGGCGGTGGTGACTGCCGATGACGTCGACGACGTTGGCACGTACCCCGACTACATCGTCATCAACAAGCCCGTGAACCAGCGGCCACTGCGGGGTGACGTCGTTCGCTATGTCGGCGCGCCGATTGCAGCCGTTGCTGCGACCGACCGCTACGCCGCTGAGGATGCCGTGGAGGCACTTGCGGCGACGTTGGAGATCGACGAGCTCTCTCCGGTCATGACGGTCGAACAAGCAACCTCCGACGAGGCTCCGTTGCTCTATCCCGAGTGGGGGGACAACAAGGTCGTCGACCTCGTGGGTGACCGGCCCGAGGTTCGGGCGGCGCTTGATGCGGCCCCGCACCGGTTCACTGAGACCTATGTCGTCCAGCGCCAGACCCCGTTGCCGATGGAGACGCGTGGCGTTGTCGCGGAGTACCGAGATGGGCGACTCTCCGTGTGGGTCTCCCACCAGAGTCCCCACATCGCGCGAACGACCTACGCGATGCTGTTGGGGCTGCGTGAGGCCGACGTGCGCGTGGTGTGTCCGCGGGTCGGGGGTGGCTTCGGTGGCAAGACCCACGTGTATTCAGAAGAGATCGTCGTTGCCCACCTCGCCATGAAGCTTGGGCGACCGGTTCGCTGGATCGAAGACCGGGCCGAGCATCTCGTGGCAAGTGTTCACGCTCGCGATCAACGCCATGTGGTTGACGTGGGCTATGACGATGAGGGTCACATTCATGCGATGCGCTGCCACGTGATCTGTGATGTCGGGTCGGGTGAGGTGTTCATGGCGGGCACGTGCCCTTCGCTCGTAAGCGGCGGGGTGATGACGGGCTCATACGACTTCCCGAACCTGGAGGTCTCCACGACGTGCGTGGTGACCAACAAGACGCCGGCGGGGGCGTATCGGGGTTTCGGTGCACCCGAAGGCGTCTTCGTGATGGAGCGTGTTATCGAGCGAGTGGCCCGCCTCGTCGGAAAGGATCCAAACGACGTCCGTGCGCCCATGATCCTTCAGCAGAGTCAGATGCCCTACACGATGCCGGGGGGCGGGCGCATCGACTCCGGGAGCCATCAACAGACGTTCGAGCGAGTGATCGAGCTCGGGACCGAGGCGCTCCAGCGGGTTCAGGCGCGGTTCGAGGACGACCCAAAGGTTCGGGTTGGAGTTGGCTACACGAACTATGTCGAGCCCTGCGTCCCGACGTATTTCGCGACGACCGGACATTGGGCGGGCTACGACGCCGCGACGATTCGGATCGAGCCTGATGGCGGCGCGACCGTCGCAGTCGGCGTCGCCGAGATCGGGCAGGGGATGGTGGTCACGACGCGAATGCTTGCCGCTGACGCTCTTGGCATGAATCTCGACGACGTGGCTGTCGTGATGGGCGACACCGACCGCGCTCCCTATGGGCTCGGGGCATGGGGCAGCCGCGGTGCCGTTGTGATGGCTGGATCCGTGGTCAAGGCCGCCGAAGTCGTCTTGGACAAGGCCCGCGTCATCGCTGCGCACAAGCTTGAGGCCGCTGCAGCCGATGTTGTGCTGGAAGATGGAGCGTTTACGGTTCGCGGGTCGCCTGGAGGGACGGCAGTGACCTGGGCCGAGGTGGCCACGGCAGGGGTTATCCGCACTATCGAGCTCCCGAAGGGACTGGAAGGCGGGCTCGACGCAGCCGCGACCTATGAGCCCTATGCCCTCGAGCATTTCCCTGACGAGTCGGGGCGAATCCATGCGGCCGCAACCTGGTCCAACGCCGCCCACGCGGCCGTCGTCGCGGTTGACCTGCGATCCGGACACATCTCGATCGAGGAGTACTTCGTGGTCCACGATTGCGGCACGATCATTCATCCGAATGTCGTCGAAGGCCAGATCGTGGGCGGCGTCGCGCAGGGCATTGCGGGCGCGATGTACGAAAACCTGCCCTACGACCCGGAAACCGGCCAGCCTCAGTTTGCCTCGTTCATGGAGTACCTGGTTCCCACGATGAGCGAGATCCCCCCGGTACAGACCGAGCACTTCGAGTCCCCTGCGCCGGAGATGCCGCTGGGGATCAAGGGTGTCGGCGAGGCTGGCACGATCGGGCCCCCAGCGGCGATCACCAACGCCGTGTGCTTTGCGCTCGCTGACTACCACCTCGACATTACGGAGACTCCGGTGACCCCCATGACGATCCGGGCAGCCATCCGCGGGTCGAAGGACAGGACATGAAGCCCGCGGTTTTCGACTACGTGCGACCGTCGTCGGTCCAGGACGCTGTCAGCGCCCTGGCTTCTGACCCCGATGCCAAGGTAATCGCGGGCGGCCAGAGCCTCGTCCCGCTCATGAACTTTCGGCTGGCGAGCCCGACCCTGCTTGTCGACATCTCCCGACTGGATGAGCTCGACTTCATCGAGGTGCGTGATGACAAGCTCTGTATCGGTGCGGGAGTGCGCCAACGCGAGGCCGAGCGCTCTGTGGTCGCGGCCCGGTCATGCGCACTAGTCGCCGCAGCACTTCGCTGGGTCGGTCACCCCCAGATCCGCAATCGGGGAACGGTCTGTGGATCACTTGCGCACGGCGATCCTTCGTCGGAGCTTCCCGCAGTCGCAGTGGCGACCGATGCGGAGTTCATCGTCCGCAACAGGACAGGTGAACGCGTGATCGCTGCTCGCGACTTCTACCTGGCACCCTTCTGGACCGCGCTCGAGGAAGGCGACCTCCTGACCGAGGTTCGACTCCCCGTGGACACGCCCGGCATACAGTCGTCGGTCCGTGAGTACGCTCGACGTAGCGGCGATTTCGCCATCGCCGGCGTTGCTATCCGCGGCACCTCGGGCGACGGGACTCCTCGTGCCAGCGTCGGAGCCTTCGGCGTCGCGTCAGCTCCGGTGCGGATGACCGCAACCGAGCGTTTGATCGAGTCGGGGGACTACTCGCAGAGCGCGCTCGATGATGCCATCGCGACCGATGTCCCATCGCCGACCAGCGATGGGCAGGCCGACGGGACATACCGATTGGAGCTGCTGGGGGAGCTCGTGATCTTGGCGCTCGCAGACTGCGGAGGACGACGATGACAAGCGACACTACGGCTGAGAACCGTCGAGTGCCTATCCGACTCCGGGTCAACGGGTCGACCGAGAGCGCAGCGGTGCCTCCGCGACTGCTGCTTTCGGACTTCCTGCGGGAGGGGCTCGGACTGACCGGCACGCACGTTGGGTGCGAGCATGGGGTCTGTGGCGCGTGCACCGTGCTGATCGATGGGACTGCTGCGCGGTCGTGTCTCACGTTGGCGGTGCAAGCCGACGAGGCGGACATCACCACCATCGAGGGCCTCGCAGAACCGGACGGCACACTGAGCACGGTCCAGCAGGCCTTTGCAGATCATTTCTCACTGCAATGTGGATTCTGTACTGCTGGCTTCCTGATGAGCATCGCCGGTGAGCTCGAACAGGGCATGACCGAACCAGAGATTCGAGAGCTCCTTTCCGGCAACCTCTGTCGATGCACCGGCTACCAGTCGATTGTCGAGGCAGCGGTCGAGCTCGCTGGCACTCGCGAAGCTTGAGCACGGCGGGTATTGACAATATCAATGTTACCTGTAACATTGGTAGTATCAATGTCCACATGGGCTTCCTCAAGGGGGGAGATATGCAGACTCGCTTGCGATGGATAGTCGCGACGTTTCTTCTGTTCGCGCTCGTTGCCACAAGCTGTGGTGACGATGACGACACATCGGCTGAACAGCCTGCTGCTGAGGAGCCGTCGGCCGAAGAGCCCACGGCCGCAGAACCGGCGACCGAAGAACCCGCGGCCGATGAACCCGCGGCCGATGAACCCGCGGCTGAGAAGCCGACAGGCGACGATCAACCTGTCACCGTCGCGCTCCTTCTTGGTTTCGCGGCGAACGACCTGTCCTGGAACCAGCGGGCCCTCGAAGGAGCGCAAGCGCTCGAGGCCGCCGGACGGATCAACCTGATCTCGCAGGAGAACGTTGGCCTCGAGGCCGACGGGTTCATCCGCGCTGCCAAGGGCGTGATCGACGACGGCGCTGATCTCGTCATCGGCCACGGCTTCGACTACATGGATGCCATCTTGCAGACGCTCGGACCCGAAAACGCCGACGTGAACTTCGCCTGGGCTGGAGGAATCGGCGGCACATCAGACAACGTCGCCGACTACGACCAACCGTTCTACGAAGGGTCCTACCTCGCCGGAATTCTCGCCGCTGGCGTGACAGAGACCGGCGTACTCGGTTCGCTGTCGGGCCAGGACGTCCCCGTCTGTCATGCCATGCACGCGGCGTTCATCGCCGGGGCCCAGAGCGTCGATCCCACCATCGCCTTGCAAACGGCAGCCTCTGGAGACTGGAACGACGTGGCGCTCAACAAGGAGGCCGTCCTCGCCCAGGCTGAGCAGGGCGCAGATGTGTTCTCGACCTGTGGCCAGGGACCAGCCCTTGGTGCGATCGAAGCTGCCGCCGAGAATGGACTGTCGGTGATCGGCTACGTCGGAGACATGTCGGTGGTGAACACCGAGGTAGTCCTGACGTCGGTGGTCTGGCACACAGACGTGGTCTGGGAAGCAATGGTGGCCGACATTGAGGCTGGCACATTCAACCCCGGGCAGCTCTACCGTCACGGCGTGGCGTCGGGAGCCGTGGAAGTGATCCTCAATCCCGGGTATGCGGGCGAGGTGCCCTCTGACGTGCTCGCGGCCTATGACGAGGCGATCGCGGCGCTCAATGCGGGCACGCTCGAGGTTCCCTACGACGGCGGATTCTGACAGCGGTTCGTATCGACGAGAGTCAGGCAGTGGTACCGCCCATCGGATGTCCCTCCATCCGCTGGGCGGTGCCGGCCGCTAATCCCTGAGCTAAAGGAGCGACAGTGGGGCTAGTCGAAGATCAGGTCGTGATCGTCACGGGTGCAGCCAAGGGCATCGGCAAGGCCTATTGCGAAGGCCTGGCGCGAGAAGGTGCACGAGTGATAGCCGCGGACCTGGCCGATTGCAGCGACGTGGCTTCGGCGGTGGAGAAGCTCGGAAGCGAGGCTGTCGCGGTGAAGGCGGACGTCAGCGACGCTGCGTCGACCGAGAATATGGCCCGCGTTGCGGTCGAGCGATTCGGGAGAATCGACGCGTTGGTGAACAACGCCGCGTTCTACATGGCTGTCACTCACGGCCCGATGGAGGACGTGCCGCTCGATGAATGGGATCTGTGTTTCAACGTCAATGTGAAGGGTCCGTGGCTCTGCAGCAGAGCCGTAGTACCTCCTATGAAGGCGCAGGGCAGCGGCAAGATCGTCAACATCGCCTCGATGACGGTCAACGATGGGACACCCGGTTTCCCTCACTACGTTGCCTCGAAGGCCGCGATCTGGGGCCTCACCCGGTCCCTGGCTAAGGAGCTCGGGCCAGCCGGGATCGCCGTGAACACGTTGACGCCCGACTACATCCCTCACGACGAGGAGTATGCCGCGCAGCAACCTCAAGTCGACGAGATCATCACCAGTAAGCGAGCGTTCCGACGAACGATGGAGCCCGAGGACATGGTCGGAACTCTGCTGTACCTCGTTTCACCGCTGTCGGACTTCGTCACCGGACAGAACGTCTGGGTCAACGGCGGGTCGGGCTTCCACTAGGCCGATGGACACACCGATGGATCCAGACCTTAAGGGCAAGACGGTCATCATCACTGGGGCCTGCGGCGGCATAGGGAGCACCTACGCCCGGGCCTTCGCGGATCATGACGCGAATGTTGTTGCCGTTGACATCGCAGGATCGGATGAGTTCGCGTCGGCCCTACGCGCCGAGGGCGCAGCTGCCATCGGCGTCGATGCCGATGTCAGCAGCGTCGAAGCCACCGAATCCATGGCAGAGGCTGCATCACGGGAGTTCGGCACCGTCGACGTTCTCGTCAACAATGCGGCCTTCTTCAAGAGCGTGACCCGGTCGCCGTTCGAAGACATCGATCCGGATGAGTGGGACACCTGCATGGCCGTCAATGTCCGTGGGCCCTGGCTGTGCGCCAGAGCCGTCGCTCCGGCCATGAAGGCGCAGGGATCGGGGGCGATCGTCAACATCTCCTCCAACACGGTGTGGAAAGGCGTCCCCCACTTCCTGCATTACGTAACCTCCAAGTCGGCCTCGCTTGGGTTTACACGGTCCTTGGCCAAGGAACTTGGGGAGTACGGAATCACCGTCAACACCGTTGCTCCGGACTTCATCCCTGACGAACACCTGCTGGATCACCAGCCGGGCCACGACGACGCCGTCGTGGCTCAAAGGGTCCTCAAGAGAACATCGGTGCCTGCGGACATGGTTGGGATCGTGCTATTCCTTGCCTCTCCCGGAGCGGAGTTCATCACTGGACAGTCGTTTCTCGTCAACGGCGGCGCCCACATGCAGTAGGTGGCTGGGTGCGCCGGTAGACATCCGGGCGCGAGAGCCCTGGCCAGAGCTAGAACGACGGGGGGCTCGAGACAATCAAGAATCTCGCCCCCGCGTCGCCCGAGCTCCAACGGTGTGGCGTGACCGCTGGGTAGGACATTGTGTCGCCGGTTTCGAGCACCACCGGATCCTCGCCCTCGAGGTGCACGGTGAGCTCACCCTCGAGCACTCGGATCAGTTCTTGGCCATCATGGACGATCGAGTGCGACATCGCCACGCCCGGCGCGGCCGTACTCTCGTTGGCCTCCAGGCGGTGCCCCTCCCCGGGGGTCAGGAACCGGGTGGTGGCCCCGTCTGCGAGTACGAATCGTTCACCCTCACCGTTGCGGACGAGCGTGATCGCTGAGTAGGAGTGCTCGAGGAGGGCAACCGTCGTCGTCTTCAGAGCCTGCGCGACGCGGTGAAGAGCGATGAGACTCGGCATCGCCCGTGAGTTCTCGATCTGCGAGAGGAACGGCTGTGACAGATCGCACTCCTCCGCGAGCTGCTTCATGGTCAAGCCAGCTGCCTTGCGGCGCCGCCGCAGCGAGGGACCGAGCTGTGGTGCGATCTCAGTCTCGTCTGCGTCCATGCCGAGGCCTCCAGTGATTATTGATTACAGCAATACAACATCGTAGGATGCAACTACAAGGCTACCTGTGAAGTTCCTATGGTGCCCTGACGACATTGCCGACGAGGGGGACGCGATGCTCACCGATACCGAACATGGCGTTCAGGGCGACCATCGCTTCTACGACTGCTTGGACCAGTTCTGGCATCCTGTGGCTCGAGACGACGATGTCGGCGATTCCCCCCAGCTAGCGACGCTTCTGGACCGCCGGCTCGTTCTTGCCCGCATCAATGGCGGTCTCGTTGCGTTCGACGACCGCTGCGTGCACCGCGGGGCGTCGCTGTCGTTGGGCACGGTCGAAGGGAGCTGCTTGCGTTGCGCATACCACGGATGGGCCTACGACTCCGAAGGTACCGTCGTCGAGGTGCCGGCCAACCCCGAGGTGAGCGAGGGCCTCGCCGTCGGATTGCGCCGCTACCCCTGTGTGGTGCGCCACGGCCTGATATGGGTGAGCCTCACTGACGACCCGGCGTTCGACATTCCCGACTTTCCCCATCTTGAGGATCCCGAGTTCAGGGTCATCTCCTGTGATCCCTACGAGTGGGACTGCGCGTCGGTCCGGCGTCTCGAGAACTACGTGGACTTCGGACACTTCGCATGGGTCCACGACGGCTATCTGGGGTCGCGAGACCATGCCGAGGTTGGTGTGCATGAGACCTGGCGTGAGGATGGCTCGCTGCGGTGTACAGCGACGGTGGTCGAGCCTCCCTCTGGCAAGATGAAGAAGCATTTGAGCGACGTCGGTGACCTCATCACCGCCCGCAACGAGTACTGGATCAGCATGCCGCACACCGTGCTCCTCGACCGGCACTTCGAGGGCGGCGCCCGCTACGTGCTGTTCATGAGTGCTTCACCGATCTCGGCAAACAGGACGAAGTCGTTTTGGTTCATCGGGCGCAACTACGCGACGGATGAGGAGGCCGATAAGGAGTTCCTCGATTTCGAGTGGGAGATCCTCGCTCAGGACAAACCGATTGTCGAGTCTCTGACCCCCGACGTGATTCCGTCGCGGCTCGGCGAGGAGATGTATGTCAAGACTGCGGATGCGATCACACTCGGCTATCGGCAGTGGCTCAGCGAACTCGCGGCCGAAGTGAAGCAATGAGCAGCGGCCCAGAGCCCGCCGTCACGACCGAGACCCACCTCGACGTCGCCGGTGAGAGCCGACTCCATCAGCACCTCCGCCACTTCTGGCATCCCGTAGCGTTCTCTGCCGACATCACCGACGACCAACCGGTGCAGGGCGAGCTCATGGGGGAGCGTCTCGCGATCTGGCGACATGACGGCTCGATTCGAGTGTTTCGCGATCTCTGTCGTCATCGGGGCGCCTCGCTGGCGCTGGGCCGGATCGACCAGGGGTGCCTGCGGTGCGCCTATCACGGCTGGGCCTACGATGAGTCAGGGACCGTGGTCGACATCCCGGCCCGACCCGATCTGTCGGGGAGCCTCAACGTCGGTGTGGAATCGTTCCCGGCCGCGGAGTCGGCCGGCCTAGTGTGGGCTTGCCTCGACCCCGAACCGAAGTTCCCCGTGCCCGAGCTCCCCGTCCTCGAAGACCGGGACTACACGCATCTCTTCTACGAGCCCTACGACTGGCGCTGCTCGATGGCTCGGCGCCTGGAGAACTACTTCGACTTCTCTCACTTCGCACACGTGCACCACGGCGTACTGGGTGATCGAAACGATGCGGCGATCGCCGACTACTCCGTACGCCGCGATGGCGGCGAGATCCGAATCGACGCCGGGCCCTTTCTCGAGTTCACCGACAATCCGAAGAACAAGGGAGTGGCCACCAGTGGCGAGACGTACGAGGCATGGAAGCGGTACCGCATTTTTATGCCGAACACGATGCTGTTGCACTCCAGCGCCGGCTCGGAGGGTCAGGATTACACGCTGTTCGTCGCCGTCGCGCCGGTGGAGCCGCGTCGTTCCCGGTGCTTCACGATCCAGTCCCGAAATTATGCACTGGACCAGGACCAGGAGTTCCGCGATCTCCAGGCCCTGATCCTGGAGCAGGACAAGCCAGTCGTCGAATCCCAACGACCCGAGGAGCTTCCCGATGACCTGGCGGCCGAGATGCACGTCAAGGGCGCGGATGCCGGCACCCTCGAGTATCGGCGCTGGCTTATTGAGATCTCAAACGGCACCTACCAGCTCGCCCCAGCGTCGTAACGAGGGACACCCATGGCACCAGTACGTCTCGGTCCGATCACGCACTCATTTGTCGAAGGCCCGACCGGACCATTACACGCGATCGACTATGGGGGTTCGGGTACGCCGATCGTGTGTCTGCACGGTGTGACCGGCTCGGCTTGGGGATGGCACGATGTCGCCGCCGCTCTGGCGCCGCGTCGCGTCGTCGCAGTCGACATGCGGGGACACGGTGACAGTGCTCGGTCGTCTTCCGGCGCCTACGACACGGCTGACCACGCCTTGGATCTGAGCGCTCAGATCGACGCGTTGGGTAGCGACAAGGTGTCCCTGGTCGGTTCGTCATGGGGGGCACTCGTCGCGCTCGAGTATTGCGTGGCCAACGCGGACCGTGTCGCACATCTCGCGCTCGTCGACATCGAGCCATCCTTTGAAGCTGCCGAGTCTGACGTTCCTCCTCGCCCGACCGAGTTCGAATCAATGGTTGACGCGCTGGCATGGGTCGAGGAATCGAACCCGCGGGCACCCGACTCTGCTACCAAGGCGCTCACCTACGGCGCGTTCGCCCCGAATCACGCCGGTCGCATCGCCCCGAAGCATGATCCGGTCTTCTTCGAGCGTTGGCCATTCCGAAACGGTGACCACTGGGACGCCCTATCGAGGGTCGAGGCACCGACGCTGCTCGTCCATGCCGGCTACACGTTCGTACGCGCCGAGGTAATGAAGCGCATGCACGAGTCCGTGCCCGATAGCACGCTGGTCGAGATCGCGGACGCAGGTCACGTGATACCGGTCGACAACCCGGGCTCGCTCGCCACTCACCTGAGCGAGTTTCTCGGAGACTGAGACATGACCGGAACGGTGATCGTGGGCGCCTCCCTGGGCGGGCTGCGTGTCGCGGAAGGCCTGCGGAAAGCCGGGTACACCGACTCGATCTGGCTCCTCGGTGCAGAAACGCATCTGCCCTATGACCGTCCGCCCCTCTCAAAGGAGGTGTTGACCGGCAAGCAGAGCCCAGCGGACACGGAGTTCCGGACAGCACGTGAGTTGACCGACAACGGCATCGAGGTCCATGTCGACACCCCAGCCACGGGTGTTGATTGCGCGAGCCGAACCGTGATCACCAAGAGCGGGGCGTTCGACTACGCACACCTGGTCATCGCGACGGGTGCCCGCCCCCGCCAGATTCCTGGAGCTGACCGGCTCGCCGGCGTGCACACCATCCGCACGAGAGAGGACGCAACCGCGATCAGCGCCGCGTTGGACGCCGCATCGCGAGTCGTCGTCGTGGGAGCTGGCTTCATCGGCGCGGAAGTGGCCGGGTCCGCTCGACAGCTGGGGGTCGACGTCACGGTCGTGGAGGCGCTCGAGCACCCCCTCGAGCGAGCCATCGGCCGCCAAGCGGGCGCGGCCTGCGCCGGGCTGCACGCTCGCAACGGCACGACAGTGCTCTGCGGGGTCGGCGTCGACGGGCTCGAAGGCGACGAATCCGTGAAGGCTGTCACGCTGGCTGACGGCCGGCGCCTGCCGGCAGACCTCGTCGTTGTCGGTATCGGTGTCGTTCCCAATGTGGAGTGGCTCGACGGTTCGGGACTCGACATCTCCAACGGCGTTGCCTGCGACCAGTACCTACGCGCAGGGCCCGCCGGTGTCTACGCCCTCGGTGATGTGGCGCAGTGGACCAACCCCCGCTACGGCGAATCGATGCGAATCGAGCACTGGACGACCACCGTCGAGCAAGCGACGGTCGTGGCCCACAACATCGTCAATGGCGATTCGCCACGCGTCTGCGACTCGATTCCGTATTTCTGGTCCGACCAGTACGGCCACCGGATCCAGTTCGCCGGCCGGACACACGCCGACGAACTGGTCGAGATTTCCTGCGGCGCTGATCACGCCGACTATCTCGCGCTCTATCGGCGAGAAGATCGGCTCATCGGTGCGCTCGCGATCGACGGGACGGTGGCCCTCATGCAGCTCAGAGGGCGGATGATGTCGGGCGCCGATGACTGGTCTGAGAGTACGGACTTCGCGACTACCAGCTTCGGAGCCGACGATGGCTAAGCCGCGACTCACCGTGCCCATGGTGTCAGCACAGAGTTCGACATCGCCTTGCCGGACTCGGCCTGTGTTTATTGCGGCAACTGCGTGGCGGTATGCCCCACCAACGCCCTGCAGTTCAAGACCGAGTTCGACCTCCGAAACGCAGGCAACTGGCGCCCCGAGGACCAGACGACCACTCGGACCGTGTGCTCGTACTGCGGGGTGGGCTGCAACCTCGAGCTGCACGTCCAGGACAACGAGATCGTCAAGTGCACCAGCCCCGATGACCATTCGGTGACCTGGGGCAACCTCTGCATCAAAGGTCGCTTCGGCTACCAGTACGTGAACGCCCGACCCTGACAGGAGAAGTGTCTCCAATGGACATTGACAACGAGTTCCAGGTTCTCCTCCCGATCGACGAGGCATGGAACACACTCACGGACCTCGAGCGGATCGCGCCCTGTATGCCCGGCGCGTCGCTCACCGGTCGTGACGGCGAGGACTACCTCGGCACTGTCCGGATCAAGGTCGGTCCCATCACGAGCCAGTACGCCGGCGCGGCACGATTTCTTAGCCAAGATCGACAAGCACGGCAGGCCGTGATCGAAGCCGAGGGCCGTGACACGAAGTCTGCCGGTACCGCCAAGGCAGTGATCCACGCTCACTTGCGAGGCGATGCTGCGGCCACAACCGTCAGTATCAGAACGGAACTCGCTATCACGGGAAAGATCGCACAATTCGGACGCGGCGCGATCACAGATGTCTCCGGCCGGCTCATCGATCAGTTCGTCGAGAACCTTTCGAGTGAGCTGCAATCCGAGGCCACAGCGGGCGCCGAGTCGGTTGCCGCGCCCCCGGAGGGCACGCGGGAGGGCAGCGATGTGGTCGACATTGGTGCGCTCGTCTTGCCCAGAGAGCGCCGTGCGGCTGCAGCGGCGGTGGCCGCACTCACCGTCATGATCTTCATCTGGAGGGCGCGCAGCAGTGGCTGAGTACGCGACCAGGTGCATGCCGACCGAAGGCACGTCTGCGGTTCGACCACCCAAACACCATGGCGGAATCGACGACACCAACGTCTGGCTCGACGCGTCCTCGCTGACACTGCCGAGAGTGCGAGCCGGCCTCGAGCGCCCGGCCCCGAGAAGCACTGGGGGGCACCCATGAGCGCCAGGGCGACGCGCTAGCTCACGGGTCTTCACATCGACAACGCCCGCCTTCTCGATCGGCTCGACGAGTTGGCAAGGATCGGCGCCATCGACGGAACCACAGGCTGCTCGCGGCTCGCGCTTGCCGACCAAGACCGCGCCGGCCGCGACCTCGTCGTCGGGTGGATGCAGGAGCTCGGACTGAAGCTCCCCGGGTCTGGTGGATGCTCCAACCCTTGAGAGGATGGAGCCATGACAGATCAACGCCGGCCGGGGAGGTACCCGGCGGAGATGCGCGAGCGGGCGGTGCGGATGGTGCTCGAGCACCAGCACGCGTACGGGTCGCAGTGGGAAGCGATCAGTTCGGTCGCTGAGAAACTCGGCCCGATCCCGGAGACGGTCCGCAAGTGGGTGCGCCAGGCCGAGGTCGACGGCGGGTTCGGGGCGGGCTCACGATCGACGAGCGTCAGCGGATGCTCGAGCTCGAGAAGGAGAACCGCGAGCTTCGTCGGGCCAATGAGATCCTCAAAGCGGCGTCGAGTTTCTTCGCGCGGGAGCTCGACCCGCGACTGCCCAGGTCGTGACGTTCATCGACACACACCGTCATCGCCGCACTGCTGGGAAGGTGTGGGGAGTCGAGCCGATCTGTCGGGTGCTCACCGAGCACGGCGTCAAGATCGCTCCCTCCACCTTCTACGCGGCCCGCAACCGTCCACCCTCGGCGCGGGCGGTCCGTGACGCCGAGTTGATGCCGGTGATCGCCCGGGTGCACGCGGAGAACTACGTGGCCTATGGCGCCGACAAGATGTGGGACCACCTCAACAACGTGGACGGCATCCGTGTCGCCCGCTGCACCGTTGAACGGCTGATGGCCCAGATGGGCTTGTCGGGTGTGCGTCGAGGCCGAGCTTGGGTCAAGACCACCATCGTGGACGACCGTGTGGAGCGGCCCACCGATCTGGTCGACCGGGACTTCACCGCGCCGGCCCCGAACCGGCTCTGGCTGGCCGACCTCACCTACGTCAAGACCCATGCCGGGTGGGTGTACGTGGCGTTCATCATCGACGCCTACTCTCGGTTCTTCGTCGGCTGGCAAGCGTCTCGGTCGCTGCGGTCGGATCTGGCGATCGACGCCCTGGAGATGGCGGTCCACAACCGCCGACGTGAGGGAGCGGACCTGTCCCAGTTGACCCATCACAGCGACCGCGGAGTCCAATACCTCTTGGTGCGCTACTCCCAGCGCCTCGCCGACAACGAGATCGTCGCGTCGGTCGGCTCCAAGGGCGACAGCTACGACAACGCCATGATCGAATCGTTCAACGGGCTCTACAAGTGGGAGCTGATCTACCCCCAGGGCCCCTGGGCGGGCCTCGAGGATGTCGAGTTCGCCACCCTCGAATACATCGACTGGTTCAACTACCGACGACGCCACGGCGAGATCCTCGACGGCCGCCGGAAGTTCACCACCCCAGCAGCCCACGAGACCGCCTTCTACAGTCAAGATGTCCCGGCCGCCGAGGCCGTGACTCAATAGCTAGAGCCTCTACGAAACCCGGGGAGATTCAGCCGAACCCCTGGCTTTGGACGCGAACAGGGCCAGCCTCGAAAGACCGGCCCTGACCTGTGAACTTATTGTACGCCCCCTAGAG
>JAERSW010000060.1 GCA_016845305.1 Acidimicrobiales bacterium | reverse complement strand
GGCCGAGGAGATGGGCATCACCTACCTTCTCGGACGTGACCCCGACGGCGACTTCAGCGAGGCCCTCGGCGCGGTGGGACTCCCGGTGACCGCCTTCGTGGACCGCTCGGGTGACGTCGTCCACGTCCACCACGGTCCGTTGGACGCCGAGTCCCTGTCCACCACCATCGCCGACCGCCTGACCCTGCCGTGACCCGGGACGCCTCGTGATCGACGTCAGCCTGGCCCTGCCGTTCACCCTGGGCATCGTCACCGCGGTCAACCCGTTCGGCTTCGCCATGCTCCCCACCTGGCTGGGCTACTTCGTCGGACGCGACACGGCCGACGGCGAGGCCCGCCCCGAACAGGCCCTGCGCGGCCTCTCGGTCAGCCTCACCCTGACCACCGCCTTCGTGCTGGTGTTCGGGCTCCTCGGCCTGGCCGTCAACACGGTGGTCAGCGAGGAGGCCGTGGCCTCGCGCACCCCGTGGGTGACCGTGGCCCTCGGCATCGCCTTCGTACCGTGGGGGCTGGCCCTGCTGGCCGGCCGCCAGGTCCGGATCCCGTTCCTCAAGCCCGGGAGGGGCCCCCGGACCCGGGAGTTCTGGTCGGTCCTCGGCTTCGGGGCCTCCTACGCCGTGGTGTCGATCGGCTGCGCGGCACCGATCTTCCTGCTGCACGTGGCCGGCAGCTTCGGCCGGGACGGGGTCGTGGACGGGATCGCCACCTATCTGGCCTTCGCCGCCGGCATGGCCGCCGTGGTCACCTCGCTGACCCTGTCACTGGCCATGGCCCGGGGTGGCCTGGCCCGGCACCTGCGGCGCCTCCTGCCCCACTTCGACCGGATCGGCGCCGTGTTCCTCATGCTCGGCGGCGCCTCCCTGATCGTCTACGGCGACTCCCAGCTCCGGGTGCTGCGGAACCCGGGGGTCGGGTCGAACCCGATCGTGGACGCCGTCACCGACCTCCAGTCGCACCTCACCAACTGGACCATGCAGGTCGGCGGCCTGCGCCTCGGCCTCGCCCTGTGGCTGGTGGTCGGCACCCTCGTCGTCTGGGGGATCGGACCGGCCCTGGTGGGGCGGTTCCGACGGTGGGCCTGGGGTTCCGTGGCCGTGGCCTGGGTGGTGGCCGAGGGCATCGTCCACCGCGGCGACCTGGTGGTCGTCCCGGTGGGCCGCCTCGCCCTCGACTGGCCGGCCCGGATCGGCAACTGGTTCGACGACCCCTGGCGGTGGGCCACCCCGTTGGAGGCGCTGCTGACCGTCGCCGTGGTCCTGACCGCCTACGGGACGGTGCGGGGGGCGATGGCCGGCCGGCGGCGATGAGCCGACGCTCCTCCACCGCCGTCGACGACCGCACCCCGGGCCGGGTCGAGCCCATCGGGAGCCTGGCCGACCTGCTGGCCCTGCCCGGCGTGGTGGAGGAGCTGGCGTTGCGCTCGACGATCGGGGTGTGCGCCCTGCACGGCGGCGGCCTGGAACGGGCCACCGAGGTCGTGGCCCGCGAGGTGGCCCAACGCGCCGGAGCCTCCTCCTACGCGGTGGTCCAACCCGACGGCTGTCGACGCCACCTGCCATCCACCCGGTTCACCCCCGGCACCTCGGACAACCTCGACGCCTTCCTCGACCGCGTCGACACGGTGCTGTCCATCCACGGCTACGGACGGCACGACGACTTCTGGGCCGTGCTGGTCGGTGGCGCCGACCGGGCCGCCGCCCACCACGTGGCCGGCCATCTCCGGGGCGTGCTCCCCGAGGAGTACCGGGTGGTCGACGACGTGGAGGCCATGCCCCGCAGCCTGCGCGGACTCCATCCCAACAACCCGGTGAACCGGACCGGTGGCGGCGTCCAGGTGGAGCTCCCGCCCAGCATCCGGTGGAACCGCGACCACCGCGACTGGTCGGACCGCGACGGCACGCCGCGCGCGGAGCACCTGCAGCTGCTGATCGACGGCCTGGTGGCCGCCCTCGACGACCCCGAGCGACCCGTCCCCGGCGGTGGCCCGGGAGGGTGACCGGCTAGGGGGCCCGGCGCTCCACGATCCAGCCGTCTCCGGCCCCATCACCGCCACGGCGGTACCGGAGCCGGTCGTGGAGCCGGTCGGGGCGCCCCTGCCAGAACTCGACCATCGAGGGTCGGACCCGGTAGCCGCCCCAGTGCCCGGGCCGCTCCACGTCGCGGCCGGCCCAGCGGTCCTCCGCCTCGGCGTAGGCGGCCTCCAGGGTGGCCCGGTCGGGCACCACGACGCTCTGGTCCGAGGCCCAGGCGCCCAGCTGGCTCCCCCTCGGCCGGGTCGTCCAGTAGGCGTCGGACTCGGCGTCGGCCAGACGCTCGGCGGTGCCGGTCACCCGGACCTGGCGGCGCAACTCGGTCCAACTGAAGGTCAGCGCGGCCCGACCCGAGGCGTCCATCTCGACGGCCTTGTCGCTGGTGTAGTTGGTGAACAGGACGAACCCGTCGGCGTCGACCTTCTTCAGCAGCACGTTGCGGGCCGACGGCCACCCGTCGACGGTGACGGTGCTCAGCACCATGGCGTTGGGCTCCCAGTAGCCGGCCGCCTCGACCTCGCCGAACCACCGCTGGAACTGGGCGAACGGGTCGTCGGCCAGGTCGGCCTCGTCGAAGCCCCCGGTCTCGTACGCCTCGCGCACCCCGCTCAGGTCCAT
>JAERSW010000059.1 GCA_016845305.1 Acidimicrobiales bacterium | reverse complement strand
CCAGGATCTCGGCCTTGCCGTTGCCGTCGCTGTCCAGCTGGCTGTACAGCGCCGGGTCCCGGTTGATCTGGTCGATGGTGGACACGTTGTTGTCCTCGGCCCACGTCTTGGTCACCAGGAAGCCCTGCACGCCGGAGTCCTGGAACAGGCCCGGCACGGCCTCCACGTGGTCGCCCACGAGGCTGCCGTCGGTCAGCTGGTTCTCGTACCACGAGAAGTGACCCGGGTACCACGAGTTGGCCCAGAAGTCACACGAACCCTCGGCCATCGCCGTGTACGCATTCGACGGACCCAGCTCGATCACCGACGGATCGGAGACCTCGTAACCGGCCGTCTGCAGGATCTGGCGCACGATCTCGGCCTGGATGTACCCAGACGCCCAGTTCGCACGACACATCGTCAACGACACACCCTCACCCGGCAGGGCAGCGGCCGCGGTCTCGCGCTCCGCTTCCGCGCCACCGGGCAGGCCGATCGACATGTCGATGAACCGGTTGGTGGAGATGTCGGCCGCCGTCAGGTCGGCCGGGATGTCCATCCCCGCCGCCCGCATCTGGTCGAGCACCGCGTCGGTCCGGGCGTCGATGAAGTCGCCGAGCGTGGCGTTCGGGCCGTTCGAGACGAGCCCCAGCTCCATCATGGCGTTCACCGAGAAGGCGGCGATCTCGTCGTGGTAGGTCCAGAACGAGTCGATGGTGGTGACCGCGTCGATGATCATCGCGTTGGCGCGGTCCGGATCGGCCACGAAGTCGACCTGGGACTGCTGGATGATCGGCACCAACTTCTCCAGGCAGGGAGCCAGGGCATCCAGCTCCCCGGCACGCACCGCCGGTGCCGACTTGTACACCTCGAAGCCGGCGTCATGCACCAACTGCAGGCGCACGTCCTTGCCGAAGTCGGTGAAGGTGTTCTTGTAGTCGTACGGCTCGGCCGAGGCGTAGCCCTGCTGGGCGATGTCACCCTCGGCGATGAACCGGGCCGGTGAACCGTCGTAGGAGGCGTCGACCTGGTCGGCCGACAGCACACCCTCGGCAATGAACAGGTCAACCCACGTGCCACCGGCGAAGACGTTGACCGTCACGCCCGCACGGCCGAGGTCGGCCATGGTGTGGACGTCCGGGTACACCTCGGGATCCCACATCACCATCTGCGGGTTCTTGTCCAGTGGTGTCACGACCTGGATGGCCGGAGCGTCCTCCCAGTAGAAGGCAATGGAGTCGGTGTCGGCGTACGCCAGCGTGATGTCGGTGTCGGTGTACATCTGGGCCACCGTGTTCTGGAAGCCGATGGCCGGACCGCCGGCACGCACCTGGACGTCCACGCCGGTGTCGACGCCGCCCGAGGCGACGAGCGAACCGGTGGTGGTCTGGTTCTCACCGTCGACCACGTAGTCGTCGCCGATGATGTTGTAGACGGCACCGTGCTCGGACTCCGGGAACCAGTCGGTCTGGATCACCACCAGATCCGGACAGATCCCGGCCAGCATGCCGGGCTCAGCCGGAGCCGCCGCCTCGCCGCCGGAGTCACCCGAGTCGCCGGACGACGAATCGCCGGACGACGAATCGCTCGACGAGGAATCGCTCGACGACGAGCCGCCGGACGAGGAATCGCTCGACGACGAATCTCCGCCGGATGCCGAAGCGCTCCCCCCACCCTCGTCGCCATCTGAACCGCAGGCCGCGGCGAGCATGGCGACGCTCAGCAGGAGCGCCAAGAATTTGAAGTACCTACGCATTGGGTTCCCCTCATCATGGATGCCACCGGTCCGATGGCCGGAAGAGACGGTAGTCGCGTCGGTCACCGTCCCGCCACCCTTCCAGCCACCTCCGGGAGGGACGGCCGCCCGGTGCGCTCAGACCCTCGGCGGATTCGGCTCGGCGTCGGGAAAGTCGAAGTCGGCGATCTCCCGGACCTGGCCGGCCAGGGTCGCCACCACCTCGTCGAAGAGCTCTCGGCCCAACTCGGGTGTCGCCCCGGTGGGATCGCCGATCAGCCCGTCGGGCCCGAAGTCACGGCTCGTCCAGCCGAACTGGACCGGGCCGCCGAACCGGACCCACCGGTTGTCGGCCATCCACTCGGGCACGTTTCGCAGCGCCATCCCCATGTCGACCTCGTCGGGGCGGAGATGGGCGAACAGCGCCGTCTCGTGGAGCCCGCCGTGGATCCCGAAGCCCGACTCCTCCTCGGTCGACGGACCGCCGGCGGCCGGTGGCACGAAGGGGTGGACGAGGAAGGCCAGCAGGCCGTGGGCCAGGCGGACGTCCCGACAGGCCGTGGTCAGGAGCGACGAGTTGCCACCGTGGCCGTTGAGGAAGACGAGGCGACGCGCCCCCGTGGCCGCCACGCACCCCGCCAGGTCGTCGAGGACCCGCCCCAGGGTGTCGCCCGAGATCGACAGGGTGCCCGGCGACCAGACGTGCTCGTCGGACCTGGAGACGGACAGGGTCGGAAGGAGCCACAGGTCGACGTCGGCCCCGACGGCCGCCAGCAGTGCCGAGGCCACCTCGTCGGCGATCACCGCGTCGACCGACATGGGCAGGTGGGGGCCATGCTGCTCGATGGCCCCGATGGGCTGGACGACCACGGAATCCGGCCCGAGGGCCTCGGCCACCGCAGGTCCCGCGAGGTCTGCGAGCCGTCCCGACATGTCGACGACCCTACCCGTGCCGTGTCGGCGGGCCTTCCCAGCGCTTCCGACCCGGCACCTCCACGCCGACGCGGGCCAGCGCTCCCACCGTGGTGTCGGTCACCAACTCGTCGAGGTCGACGGGCCGCTCGTAGAACGCGGGGACGGGAGGGAACACCACCGCCCCCACCTCGGTCACCGAGGCCATGAGGCGTAGATGGCCGAGGTGCAGCGGCGCCTCGCGGACCATGAGCACGAGGGGCCGCCGCTCCTTCAGGGTCACGTCGGCCGCCCTGGTCAGCAGGTCGGAGGCGTACGAGTTGGCGATGGCCGACAACGCCCGGATGGAACACGGGGCGACCAGCATCCCGGCGACGGGAAACGACCCGCTGGCCGGGCCGGCCGCCACGTCCCGGATCGGGTGGACGACGTCGGCGAGGCCCTCCACCTCCTCCATCGTCCGGTCGGTCTCCAGCCCCACCGTCAGGCGGGCCGCCGCGGTGACCACCAGATGGGCCTCGACGTCGGCCACGTCCCGGAGGAGCTCCAGGGCGCGGATGCCGTACACCACGCCACTGGCCCCGGTCATCCCGACGACGATCCGGCGGAGGTCCGCATCCGACACGGTGCACGTTCCTAGCAGGTCGCCCTCCGCGAAGGCCCCACAGGCCCGCCCCACAGGCCGACCGGAGCCCGTCGCTAGTCTCGGCCGATGGTCGGATCCCCGAACGACGTCCCGGACCGGATCCTCCGGAACGGGCGGCTCGCCGACGGGCGGCACGTGGACGTCCACGTCTCGGCGGGGACCGTGGTCGACGTGTCGCCGACCGGGACGGGCGACGGGCATCCCGACGTGCCGACCACCGACCTCGCCGGCTGGCTCCTCGTCGGCGCCCCGGCCGAACCGCACGCCCACCTGGACAAGGCACTCACCGCCGAGCAGGTCCCCAATCCGGCCGGCGACCTGATGGGCGCCATCCGGGCCTGGATGGCCGAAGCGGAGGCCGGCACCTTCACCCACGACGACGTCGTCGGTCGGGCGACCACCGCTCTGGAGATGCTCCTCGTTCGCGGGGTCACCGCCGTCCGCACCCACGTCAACGTGGGAGCCGGCGAGGACTTCCTCCGGGGCGTCCGCGAGGCACGCCAACGCATGGCCGACCTGATGGACGTCCAGATCGTGGCCCTGACCAGCAACCCGATCACCGGATCCGAGGGTCGGGCCAACCGGGAGGCGCTGGCCACCGCACTGGAGATCGGCGTCGACCTGGTGGGCGGCTGCCCCCACCTCGACCCGGACGGCACGACCCTGATGGTCGACGCCTTCGCCGCGGCCACCGACGCCGGCATCGGCCTCGACCTCCACGTGGACGAGATGCTCGACCCCGACGTGCTGTTCCTCCGCGACCTGGCCCGGATGACCCTCGAGAAGGGCTTCGGAAACGGTGTCACGGCCAGCCACTGCGTCACCCTCGGCCTCCAGGCCCCCGACGTCCGAGACGCCGTGGCCCGCGAGGTGGCCGAGGCCGGGATCGGGGTGGTGGCCCTCCCCCAGACCAACCTGTTCCTCCAGGGCCGGGACCACCCGGTGGCGACCCCGAGGGGCCTGACCGCGGTGGCGGCCCTCGTCGACGCAGGTGCGACGGTCTGCGCCGGCGCCGACAACGTCCAGGACCCGTTCAACCTGGTCGGCCGCAGCGACCCCCTGGAAACCGCCGCCCTGATGGTCATGGCCGGCCACCGCCTCCCCGACGAGGCCTTCTCGATGGTCGGCGAGCACGCCCGGGCCTGCATGGACCTCCCGCCCGCCGGACCGACGGTCGGCGCGGTCGCCGACCTGTTGGCCATCGACGCCCCATCGATCCGTGGTGCGGTCGCCGACGCCCCCATGTCCCGGAGGGTCTTCCGAGGCGGCGAGCTGGTCGCCTCGGTCGACCAGGAGGCGAGGATCCACCGGTGACCCCGCCCGAGAAGACGACTCCTCCGACGCCCCCGCCATCGGGCGCCATCCACGACCTCCGGTCCTTCGTCGCCGCCCTCGACGATGCCGGGCAGCTGGCCCGCATTCGTCGACCCGTGTCGCTGCACCACGAGCTGGCCGACGTCGGAGCCACGCTGGAGCGCACCGGTGGGGGCGCCGCCCTCTTCGAGCAGCCGACGGACAGCCCCTGGCCGATCTTCTCGGGCGGGGTGGCCTCGCACCGGCGGACCGCCCTGGCCCTCGGATGCGGACTCGCCGACATCGTCGACGTGATGGAGCACGTCCTCGAGCCGGCCCACGGCATCCCCCCGACCGTCGTGGACCGGGCCCCGTGGCAGGCCAACGTCGTCCGGGGCGACGACCTCGACACCGGCATGCTCCCCATCCCGGTGCACTCCCGGGGCGACGGAGGCGCCTTCATCACCGGTGCGGTGACCGTGGCCCGAGATCCCGTCTCGGGGCGGGGCAACCTCGGGTACAACCGGATGCTCCGACTCGACCGCCGACGCTTCGGCTTCAACGTCAACGAGTGGCGGGACGTGGGGACCTTCTGGAAGTCGCGGACCGACCCCGACGCCCCGTTCCCCATCGCCCTGGCCATCGGCCTCGACCCGGCGGTGATGATCGCCGCCGGGGTCAAGACGCCGGTCGACGAACTCCTCATCGCCGGAGCCATCCGGGGCCGGGGCATCGAGGTCTGCCGAGCCACCACCGTGGACGTCGACGTCCCGGTCGACGCCGAGGTCGTCGTGGAGGGCCTGCTCCATCCGGCGGTGCGCGAACCGGAGGGGCCGCTGGCCGAGTTCCACGGCTACCACGGGGAGGCCTGGAACAGCCCCACGTTCGAGGTCACCGCCATCTCGTGGCGGGACGACCCGATCTACCAGACGATCGTCCCCGGGTCCTTCGAGCACGTCTACCTGGGCAACGTGCTCCCCCGCGAGCCGCTGCTGCGACGGTTCGTCCGACACCTCGACCCCGACGCCGACGTCCACATCCCCCCGTGGGCCAACGGGTTCCTCGCCGTGGTGCAGATCGAGCGCGACAACCCGGGCACGCCGAAGAACCTGGCCCTGGCCGCCCTGGCCGCCCACCTGAACGTGCGCCAGGTGGTCGTCGTGGACCGCGACGTCGACATGCACCAGGCCACCGAGGTGCAGTGGGCGCTCACCAACCGGGTCCACTGGCCCGACGACGTGTTCACCATTCCGGGCGCACAGGGCCACGAGATGGACCCGGTGGGCGACCAGCGGGGGGTGGGGACCAAGGTGGGCTTCGACGCCACCTACAAGCGCGAACGCCGCGAATACGGCGAGCGGGTCCGCTACCCGAGCATCGACCTGGGCGAGTACCTGACCGACTGACCGGACCGACCCGCCCGGGCCATCGTCCCACTCCGCCGTCAGGCCAGAGCCGGCACCAACAAGTCGAGGGCGTCGCCCACGTCGTCCACGGCCGGCACCTGGAACTCGTCGATCCCCAGGCGAGCCATCGTCGCGCGCACCTCGGCACCGACGGCACGGCGGTCGCCCATCACCACGAAGGGGTCCACCCACTCCTCGCGCACCAGGTGGGCGGCGGCCGGCGGACCACCCGACCGGAGGGCGTCGCGGATGTCGGCCGTGTCGTCGGCCGTCATGCCGATGCGCTCCTTCACCGCCGTCGGCGAATCGGCCAGCCGGAAGGTCAACGACTCGCGGGCCAGCCGGAATCCGTCCTCGTCGACGACCGGCAGGGTCGACCAGACCAGCGTCATCGGCCGATCCCGGCCGGCCGAGGCGACCCGCAGGGCCGCCACGTGGTCGCCCATCAGGTCACGGTGGATCCAGCCCAGGACGAAGCCGTCGGCCACCCGCGCCCCGAGGTCGGTCATGCGGGGACCACGTCCGGCGAGGAACACCTCGGTCCCCGGACGACCGAACCCCATCCGGGCGGACGACAGGGAGAAGGTCGACGACGCCAGTTCCACCGGGCCGCCGTCCAGCAGGCCCCGGACGGCGACCACCGCCTGTTCCACGGCCTCCAGCGGGCGGACCCGGTCGACGCCCATCGGCCCGAGGGTGATCCCGCCGCCGGCGCCCAGCCCCAGGAAGGCCCGTCCACCGCTCACCTCGTCGAGGCTGGCCAGCGCCGCCGCCGTCGTCCCGGGATGGCGGGTGTACGGGTTGGTGATGCCCGGACCGATCCGGATCCGCGAGGTGGCCAACGCCACGGCGGTCATCGTCACCCAGGCGTCCCGTGTGGCCAGGCCCTCGTCGTACACCCAGCAGCGCCGGCACCCGGCGGCCTCGGCCCGCCGGGCGTCCTCGACCAGGTCGGCTGTCGGGCCGTGGGCCATCAGGCTCACTCCCAGGGGGAGGTCGACACCGGTGGTGCTCACCGTGCGGCCCCCAGCCCGGCCATCACGGCCCGGGCGGCGTTGCGACCCGAGGCACCCACGATGCCGGCGCCCGGAAAGGTGCCGGCGCCGGTCAGGAACAGGCCGTCCAGGGGCGTCCGGTAGCGGGTGGTCTCCGGCGAACGTCCGAGGAAGGCATCCAGCGGCGTGCCCGCCCACGCCGGCGAGTGGCCCCGGTCCAGCAGGAACTCGTCCCGGTACCGGTCGGGCGTCATGACCCGCCAGTCGGACACCAACGACCGCGCACCGGGCTCCATCCGCTCCGCCCACATGTCCAGCCACCGTTCGGGCTCCGTCGAGTTCTCCCAACCGCCGGGGTGCGCGTAGGGCGTGAAGAGCACCTCGAGGCTGAGGACGTGTCGGCCCGGTCCGGGCGCCATCGCCGGATCGACGTGGGACGGAACGTCCACCAGGAGGGTCGGCCGGTCGGCCACCCGACCCTCGGCCCGCCGGTGGTGGGCCTCGGCCAGGTCGTCGGGATCCGGCGAGACCACGGACAGCTGTCCGATCGGATCGAAGCCGGGCAGGGCGGCACGGAGCGCGTCGGCGGACCGGGGCACGGGCACGCCGTCCAGCAGGGCATCGACCTTCGACTCGTAGCCCTCGGGCCGGGGTCGGGCCCGATGGTCGGCCACCAGCGGGGCGATCCCCGCCGGGGGCTCGCCGGCCAGCCACTCGGCGAGTACCACGGTCGGATCGCAGGCGGCGAGCACCACCGGCGCCCGGAGGCGGCTCCCGTCGACGAGGCGGACACCGTCCACCCGATCACCGTCCACCACGAGGGCGGCCACCCGGGCGTCGCAGCGCACCCGCCCGCCCGCCGCCTCGAACGAGCCCCGGAGGGCGGCCACCAGGGCACCGCTGCCTCCCACCGGCCGACCCGACCGCACCAGGTGCCGGATGGCGTAGGCCAGCGCAGCCAGGCCGGTTCCGGGCGTGTCGGGCGGGACCCCCCACACGGTGGGGCCGATGGAGGTGGCCGGCATGGCCAGGCGCCAGTCATCGAAGAACCGCCCCAGCACGTCGGCAGCGCTCTGTCGCGACCACCGCAGCAGGCGCCCCAGCCCCACCATCCGACGGCGGGCCGCGGTGGCGGCGAGGCGTCGGGCGGTCGGCGGGGTCCGCAGGACGTCGAGCAGCAGGCGGGCGGCCGGAAGCGCCTCGTCGAGGTACCTGTGGTAGCCGTCGAGCGAACCCGGGTGGGTGGCGGCCAGGCCGTCCAGCGTCCGCTCCACGTCGTGGAACAGGACCCACGGATCCCGGTCGTCGTGGAAGGCGAAGACCGCGTCGGCGTCCGCCGACACGTACGACAGTCCGTGGGCGGCCAGGTCCAGCTCCTCCTCCAGCGGGAGGGCGCGGATCAGGGAATGGGTGCAGTGGCACACGTTGAAGCGGGCCCCCAGGTCGTCCACCGTCGACGCGCAGCCGCCGACCTCGGAACGCGCCTCGACGACCAGCACGTCGACCCCGGACCGGGCCAGGTACGCCGCGGCGACCATCCCGTTGTGGCCGCCTCCGACCACCAGGACCTGCGCGTCGCCGGTCGCGGTCACGCCCGACGTCGTCACGAGACCAGCGGCAGCACCTCGTGGGCGATGCGTGCCATCTGCTCCTCGACCACGTCGTACCGGTCGCCGGGCATCCCGGGGAAGACGAGGAGGTCCTCGACACCCAACAGGTCCCGGTACCAGGCGATCGACTCGGCGACGTCCTCGGCCGTTCCGGCCAGGAAGATCCGCTGGTCCAGGGACTGGTCGAGGGTGGGGACCAGCCCTGCCGACGCCGGCTTCCCGTCGTCGCCCATGTAGCCCCGGCTCCACCCGTAGGGGCCGAGGAACTTCCAGAACTCGTCGTGCCCGGGTCGCAGGTCCTCGACCGCCGCCTCCCGGGTGTCGCCCACCCGGGTGCACAGCACCAGCATCCGATGCTCGCCGGGGGCCAGGGGCCGACCGTGGGCCTCCTCGTACACCTCGGCGAAACGGTGCCAGCGCTGCTCGAGGATGGTGGGGTGGTTGTTCCAGAACACCCCGCCCCAGCCCCGTCGGGGCACCTGCTCGAGGGTGGGCGGCGAGGTGATGGCCTGCCACGTCTCGTACGGATGACGGGGGCGGGGCACCAGGGTCAACTCCTCGACGGTGCCTCCCCGGTCGGGAATCCCGGGCGGCGGGAGGTCGTACACCTCGCCGTGGTAGGAGAACCTCTCCTGGTCGAGGGCGAGGCGCACGACCTCCATGGCCTCGTCGAACTGGAGGCGGTTCCGCTCGTCGGCGGCCGCCTGGTCCGGGTTGTCGAAGCTGCCGATGGCCGTCCCCAGTGGCTGCGCCTCGCGGGGCACGGTGCCCCGACCCACGCCCATGATGGCCCGGCCGCCGGACAGGTTGTGCAGGGTGGCGAAGTCCTCGGCGAACCGCAGCGGATGCCACTGCGGGAGGATGTTGAAGGCCATGCCGAGGCGGATCCGCTCGGTCCGCTCGGCGATGGCCACCCCCAGCATCAGGCCGTTGGGCACCACCTCGTAGCCCTCGTACTGGAAGTGGTGCTCGGTCAGCCAGTACGAGTCGAAGCCCAGCCGCTCGGCGGTGACCCCCGCTCCGATGAGCCGCTCGGTGGCTGCCCAGACGGCCTCGTTGTCGAACCGCCGATCGGTCGGCGCCGGCGGACCGCCGCCGGCGTCGTCCATCTCCACCCCTCCGAAGAGGAACACCCCGGTACGCATGGCGGGGACCGTAGGGCACCGACCGGCCTCGGGTCGCACCACCTCGGCCCCACCGATTAGGTTGCCGCCCGGTCCCGACGTACGACCGGACTACTCCCGTCCCCACCCCACGCGAGATTCACCCGCCCGATGCCCCCCACCGCCACCTCGACCACCACCGCCGGATCGCTGGCCTTCGAGGGCACCAGCATGGTGTTCCCCGACGGCACCGAGGCCCTGCGCGACATCTCCTTCACGGTCGACCGCGGCGAGTTCGTGACGATCGTCGGGCCGTCGGGCTGCGGCAAGTCCACCCTGTTGAAGATCGCCTCCGGCCTGCTCGAGCCGACCGCCGGCAGGGTGCACGCCGACCGCGACCACCTGGGCTACGTCTTCCAGGACGCCACGCTGCTCGACTGGCGGACCGTGCGGGGCAACGTCGAGCTCCTGGCCGAGCTGCACGGCGTCGAAGCCGCCGAACGGCGCCGGTTGGCCGGCGAGGCCATCGACCTGGTCGGCCTCGACGGCTTCGAGGACCACTACCCCCGTTCACTGTCCGGCGGCATGAAGATGCGCTGCTCGCTGGCCCGTTCACTGACCCTGAAGCCCCCCGTGTTCCTGTTCGACGAACCGTTCGGGGCCGTCGACGAGATCACCCGAGAACACCTCAACGACGAGACCCAGCGACTCTTCCGCACCGAGGACTTCGCCGGCCTCTTCATCACCCACTCGATCAGCGAGGCGGTCTTCCTGTCCACCCGGGTGCTGGTCATGTCGGCCCGACCGGGACGGATCGTGGCCGAGTTCGACATCGACTTCGACTACCCCCGGGTCCCCGAGCTCCGCTTCGAGCCGGCCTTCGCCGAACTGTGCGGGCAGGTGTCCGTCGAGCTCCGGGGGTCGCACTCGTGAGCGGGCCCGCAACCCGGTCGACCCCGCGGACGATCCGTGGGCTGGCCGAGCGGATCATCCCTCCGATCGTCCTCGGGTCGGGCTTCCTCGGGATCTGGTACCTGATCTCCTATGGGCTCCTCGAGCCGAGGCGCCGGTTCCTGCTGCGCCCACCACACGACGTCCTCCAGGTCGGCTTCCTCGAGTGGGACAACCTGTCCGACATCCTCAACGCCCTCTGGTCGAGCACCAAGGTGGCCATGATCGGGCTGGCCATCGCCATCACCATCGGTTTCGTCCTGGCCATCCTGATGAGCCAGGCCAAGGTCGTGGAACGGGCCGTCTTCCCGTTCATGGTGACCCTCCAGGCCATCCCCATCCTGGCCATCGTCCCGCTGATCGCCTTCTGGTTCGGGACCGGCCAGACCTCGCGGGTGGTGGTCTGCGTGATCATCTCGCTGTTCCCGATCATCGTGAACACCCTGTTCGGGCTGCAGTCGGCCGACCGCGGGCTCCACGACCTGTTCACCCTCCACCACGCCAACCGCCTCACCAGGATGCGCAAGCTGATGTTCCCGGGCGCCCTGCCCGCCGTGTTCGCCGGTCTGCGGATCTCGGCCGGCCTGTCGGTCATCGGCGCCATCGTCGGCGACTTCTTCTTCGGCAAGGGCGAGGCGGGGATCGGCCAGTTGCTGCGCCGGTACGCCAACCAGCTCCAGGGAGAGGAACTGCTGGCCGCGGTGATCATGTCCTCGGCCCTCGGCGTGGCCGTGTTCCTGTTCTTCGGTTGGCTCCAGGAGCGTGCCATCGGCCGCTGGCACGAGACCACCACCGGCGTCGGCTGACCCTCCCCGGCCCGGCGTCGGCCGACCGCCCCTCAGGCGACGGCCACCACCGACACTTCGACCAGCCACGCCGGCTGGGCCAGTTCGGGCACCACCACCAGCGTCGACGCGGCGAGGTGCCCACCGAGCGCCCGGTCGCGGGCCGCCATCACCACGGCCAGGTCCTGGCCGGGCACCACGTAGGTGGTCATCGACACCACGTCGGCCGCCACCATGCCCGCCTCCTCCAGCACGGACAGCACGTTGGCCCACACCACCTCGGCCTGGCCGGCCAGGTCGCCCGGAACGGTCCCGTCGGGGGCCACGGGAACCATGCCCGAGGTGTGGAGGATCCTCTCCGCGTCGACGGCCAGCACCCCGTGGGCGAAGCGGGCCACCGGCGGAGAGATGCCATCGGGGTCGATCCGGACGTTGGCCATCGCCGGACCGTAGCCCCGACCGGAAGAACGCGCACGGCTATGGTCGTCGCCGATGACCGACTTCCTGAACCAGCCCGTCGAACAGCGGGTCGCCCTCTACTTCCAGGACAAGCACCCCATCGAGGTCGAGCTGGCCATGGCCCGCTACGCCGAGGAGAAGGGCATCACCGAGATCTGGCAGGCCGACACCCGTCTGGCCCGCGACTGCGTGGTGATGATGGGCGCACTGCTGGCCGGGACCCGGACCACCCGGGTCGGATCCGGGGTGCTCCCCATCTGGACCCGGAACCCGGCCGTGATCGCCGCCTCGTGGAGCACCATGTGGGAGCTGGCCGGGCCGACGCCGGACGGCCGGAGTCGGGCCATGCTGGGCCTCGGCGCCTGGTGGGAACCCATCGCCTCGCGGGTCGGCGAGGACCGCCGACGCCCCCTGAAGGCGCTCCGGGAGAACATCGAGGCCATCCGGGCCCTGTTCACCATGGAGGAGGTCTCCTACGAGGGCGAGTTCGTCCACCTCGACCGGGTCAAGCTCGACGTGGCGTACGGCGACACCGGCCCCCGGGACGTCCCCCTCTACCTCGGCGCCACCGGGCCGAAGGCCTTGGAGTTGGCCGGTGAGACCTGCGACGGCGTGGTGCTGAACTACGTGGTGACCGCCGAGCACATCCGCCGGTCGGTGGAACGGGTGGCCGCCGGCGCCGAGCGGTCGGGCCGCACCATCGACCAGGTCGACCGCCCCGAGCTGCTGGTGTGCTCGCTGTCCGACGACGACCCGGCCGAGGCCGTCCGGACCGGCAAGTCGCTGATCGCCTACTACCTGGGCACCGAGCCGCACATCATGGAGGCCAGCGGGGCCGACCCGGACCTGGTGGCCCGCGTCCAGGAGGTGGTGGGCTGGCCGGCCACCGAGGCCGACTACCGGAAGGCCGCCGACCTCATCCCCGACGACCTGGCCCGGTCGCTGATGGCCGTCGGCACGACCACCGAGTGCATCGACACGGTGGCCGAGTTCGTGGACGCCGGCGTGACCTGCCCCATCCTCTACCCGCTGATGGACGACATGGTCCCGGTGATCGACGCCTTCGCAGGCTGGACGCCCTGACCCCGGTCGACCCGTCGACCCGGCCCACCCGACGGCCCCCGCCATGACGCTCGGAGCACCCGGGACCACGCTGCTGACCGGCGGCGCCGTGGTGACCGTCGACGACCACGGCACCATCCACGACCCGGGCTGGGTCCTCATCGACGGTGCCTCCATCGCCGGGGTCGGACCGGGTGACCCACCGGAGGCGGCCCGCCGGGCGGCCACCGTGGAACTCGATGCGACCGGAGCAGCAGTCATGCCCGGGATGGTGAACGGCCACACCCACCTGTTCCAGACCCTCCTGCGGGGCCTGGCCGACGACAAGCCCCTGCTGGACTGGCTCCGCGACTGCATCTGGCCGGCCGCTGGGGAGATCGACGCCGAAGCGGCCACCGCGGCGGCCACCCTCGGCCTGATCGAGAACCTGCGGACCGGCGCCACCACGGTGGTCGACCACCAGTACGTCCACGCCGACCCGGACATCGACGACGCCGTCTGCCGGGCCGCCGATGCCCTCGGGATCCGCTACGAGCTGGCCCGGGGGTGGGCCGACCGCAACTACCACCCGCCGCTCACCGAGTCGGCCGCCACCGTGCTGGAGCGGGTCGAACCACTGCGCCGCGACTGGCACGGCGCGTCGGACGGTCGCATCACCATCGGCCTGGCCCCCCTGATCCCGTGGGGCTGCTCGGACGAGGCGATGGTCGCCACCACGGCCGCCTGCCGGTCGTGGGGCGGCAACGTCCACACCCACTGCGCCGAGACGGCCGTCGAGGTGGACATGAGCCTCGAGGAGCGCGGCCTCCGCCACGCCCCGTGGCTGGACTCCCTGGGCGTCCTCGGACCCGACGTGCAGCTCGCCCACTCGGTGTGGCTGGACGACGCCGAGATCGACCTGGTCGCCGAACGGGGCGCGTCGGTCGTCCACTGCCCGGTGTCCAACATGTACCTGGCCTCGGGCGTGGCACCCATCCGCTCGATGCTGGACCGGGGGGTGAACGTGGCCCTGGCCACCGACGGCCCCGGCTCCAACAACCGCCAGGACATGTTCGAGGCGTGCAAGGTGGCCGCCCTGCTCCAGAAGGTCGACCACCTCGACGCCACCGTGCTCCAGCCCGAGGAGGTGCTGGCCATGGCCTGCCGGGGCGGCGCCCGACTGCTCGGCCGGGGCGACGACCTCGGAGCCGTCGTGGCGGGACGTCGGGCCGACCTGGTGGTGGTCGACCTCCGCAGCCCGTTCACCGCTCCGGTGAACCGCGTGCCGTCGGCGCTCGTGTACAACACCACGCCACGCGACGTGGTCCACGTGCTGGTCGACGGCCGGTTCCTGGTGCGCGACCGGTCGCTCACCACCGCCGACGAGCCGTCCGTGGTGGCCGAAGCCGAGGTGGCGGCCCGGCGGGTACTGGCCGCCGCCGGGATGGAGACCCGGCTCAATCACTGAGGACGCCGACGATCCTTGGCACCCGGCGGGGCCCCGGTGCTACCGTCACCGGGCAATCGAAAACGTCAGGCTCGACCGCGAGGCGCATCCCCGGGAGGGCTGAACCTGATCAGGGAGACCGCTGTGCCTCGAGCGCTCGCCTACCACCGTCCCGACTCCGTCGACGCCGTCGTCGGACTCCTCGCGGGAACCGACCACCTGGCCCTGGCCGGTGGAACGGTCCTCAACGCCGACGACGACCCGACGCCGGTCACCATGGTCGACCTGCAGGCCTGTGGGCTGGACGGCATCACCGAGGCCGACGGGCGCCTCCGCCTGGGGGCCATGGCCACCCTCGAGGACCTGGTCGACGACGGCCGCGTGCCGTCGGGGCTCTCCGACGCGGCCCGCGCCGAGCTTCCCAGCACGCTGCGCACCCTGGCCACGGTGGGCGGGACGGTAGTCTCCGGCGGACCGGACAGCGTGCTGCTAGCCGCCCTGATCGTCCACGACGCCCGGGTCGACGTGGTCGGACCCGAGGGAGCCGCCACCACACCCCTGGCCGACCTCCTGACCGCCGGCGTCCCACCGGGCCACGTGGCCACCGCGGTCGACGTCGACCCGGCCGGCGACTGCGTCCGACACGCCACCGGCCGCACCCCGGCCGACGCCCCGATCGTGTCGGCCACCGCACGGACCACCACCGACGGCGTCCGACTGGCCCTCACCGGGGTGGCCGACCACCCCGTACCGGCCGATCCGACCGACCCGACCGCCGGCCTGGCACCGACCGGCGACTTCCGGGGCAGCGCCGACTACCGCCTCCGCCTCGCCGAGGTGCTGGCCACCCGAGCCGTCGCCGAGTCCGGGGAGGTCCGCTGATGGAGATCACCCTCGAACTCAACGGCGCTCCGCGCACCGTGGAGTGCGCCCCCCACGAGACCCTGCTGACCGTCCTGCGCCGCGAGGGCATGGTCAGCGTCCGCTTCGGCTCGACCTCCGGCGAGACAGGCGCCTCGGCCGTCCTGCTCGACGGACGTCTGGCAAGTTCGGAGGTCGTCCTGGCCGCCCAGGCCGACGGGCACTCGGTCACCACCGTGGAGTCCCTGAACGTCGACTCCGACCTCCACCCCGTCCAGGCCGCGTTCGCCGCCACCGGCGCCATGCAGTCCGGCTACTCCGTCGGCGCCATGGTGCTGGGCACCCTGGCCCTCCTGGAACGCGACCCGGACCCCGACGAGGAGGCCATCCGGGACATGCTCTCGGGAATCCTCGACCGCGAGACGGCCTACGTGAAGCCGGTGGCCGCCATCCAGCAGGCGGCGGCCGTGCTGCGCGGGGAGGAGGCCGAACCGTTCCGGCCCCTGCTGGTCACCCCGATGACCGACGGCGTCCACGCCGTCGACCACGACCCCGCCGATCCCCCACCGACCGGTTCACCGGCCATCCCCCGGGTGGTCCCGTCGCGCGACGTGCCGTCGACCTCGGTGGTCGGCCATCCCGAGGTCAAGGTCGACGCCCTGCGACTCGTGAAGGGCAACCCGGCCTTCACCGACGACTTCGAGATGCGTGGGTTGCTCCACGCCAAGGTCCTGCGGAGCCCCCACGCCCACGCCCGGATCCTCTCCATCGACGACTCGGCGGCCCGTGCCCTGCCCGGCGTGCACGCGGTGATCCACCACGGCAACGTGGCCCGGGTCAAGTACGCCTCGGGCGGCCAGTCCTACCCGAACCCCAAGCCCCACGACCAGGTCTCGTTCGACGACAAGGTCCGCCACGTCGGCGACCGGGTGGCCGCGGTGGCCGCCGAGACGGTCGAGATCGCCCAGCAGGCGTGTTCGCTGATCGAGGTGGAGTACGAGGTGCTCCCGGCCGTCTTCGACGAGGTGGAGGCCATCTCGGGAGACGCCCCGGTCATCCACGACGAGGACGACACGGCCGACATCGCCGACGCGTCGCGCAACCTCGTGCACCACATGGTCGCCGAGCGGGGCGACGTGGAGGCGGCCCTGGCCTCGGCCGACCACCGCTACGAGCAGACCTTCCGGGTCCACCAGGTCCAGCAGTGCCCCATCGAACCCCACATCTCGGTGGCCTGGCTGGACTCCGACGAGCGCCTCGTGGTGCGCACGGCCACCCAGGTGCCGTTCCACACCCGACGGATGCTGGCCCCCCTGGTCGGCCGCGACATCAAGGACATCCGGATCATCAAGCCGCGCATCGGTGGCGGGTTCGGCGTCAAGCAGGAGATGCTGCTCGAGGACGTGGTGGCCCACCTGGCCATCACCACCCGGCGACCGGTCCGCCTCGAGCTCACCCGTGAGGAGGAGTTCGCCTCCAGCCGGACCCGCCATCCCCAGACCATGACGTACCGGACCGGCGTGGACGGCGACGGGACCCTGGTCGCCCAGGACATGAAGCTGATCGGCAACACCGGCCCGTTCGGCACCCACGGCTACACCGTCCAGACGGTGGCCGGCCTCCGCGGCCTGACCTCCTACAACGCCCCCAACAAGCGCTTCGACTGCGAGGTGGCCTACACCAACATCCCGGTGCCCGGTGCCTACCGGGGCTACGGCGCGCCACAGGCCCTGTTCGGCCTGGAGTCCCACATGGAGGACATCGCCGCCGACCTGGGCATCGACCCCATCGAGTTCCGCCGGCAGAACTGGACCAAGACCGGCGACGAGATGAACATCGCCCCCCACCTCGGCGAGCAGGGCGTGCTCGAGGAGGAACTCGACGAGTACCCGAAAGTCATGTCCGACGGGATCGAGGAGTGCGTGGCCCAGGGAGCCCGGGCCATCGGCTGGCACCGACGCGACGACCGCTCGTGGCGGGAGCCGGCGGACCGGCCCCACGTACGGCGGGGCATCGGCTACGCCCACGCCATGCACGGCACGGCCATCCCGTTCCTGGACATGGGCGGTTGCTCCATCAAGCTGAACGACGACGGTTCGTTCAACATGCTGGTCGGGGCCACCGACCTGGGGACCGGCGCCGACACCGTGCTGGGCCAGATCGCCGCCGAGGTCCTCGGCGTCCCGCTGGACGACATCCGGGTGTACTCGTCGGACACCGACATGACCCCGTTCGACACCGGTGCCTACGCCTCGAGCACCACCTACATCTCGGGCACGGCCGCCCTGCGGGCTGCCGAGGTGGTGCGCAAGCGCCTCAAGGAGCGGGCGGCGATGCTGCTGGGCATCGACGTCCCGTGCTCCATCGAGCTCCGGGACCGCCGGGCGTACGCCCCGGACGGTCGGTCGGTCAGCCTCGAGGAGATCGCCCTGGACTCGCTGCACCTCAACGAGCAGGAGCAGATCATGGGCACCGGGTCGCACGTCTCGCCCGACTGCCCGCCGCCCTTCGGTGCCACGTTCGTGGAGGTCGAGGTGGACCTCGAGACCGGACAGGTCACCGTCGGGCACATGGTCATGGCCGTGGACTGCGGCGTGGCCATCAACCCGGTGACGGCCAGCGGCCAGGTGGAGGGAGGCCTGCTGCAGGCCCTGGGCTACGCACACTGCGAGGAGTTCGCCCTCGACGAGGACGGGCGGATGCTCAACGCGGCGTTCGGCCCGTACTGGATCTACCGGGCCGACGAGATGCCGCGCACCGACGTCTTCCTGGTCCAGACCATGGAGGACAGCGGGCCGTTCGGCGCCAAGGCGGTGGCCGAGATCCCCAAGGACGGCGTCGCCCCGGCCATCCGCAACGCCCTCGTCAACGCCGTCGGCGTCCGGATCGACCAGCTGCCGTTCACCCCGGAGCGGGTGTTCGACGCCCTCCAGAAGGGCTGAGGATGGCCGCGGCCCGGTCCGCGGGGTCGACCGGCTCCGGGTCGGCCGCCGGCACCATCCTGCGGCCCGACTGGCTGCTGGCCGATGCCTCGGTGGCGCCGGTGGCCGGCCACGCCATCCGGATCGTCGACGACCGGGTGGACGCCGTCGGCCCGGGCATCGCCATGGTCGCCGACCACCCCGACGACGAGGTGGTCGACCTCCCCGACCGGGTGGTGCTGCCGGGTTTCGTCAACGCCCACGTCCACCTCTACGGCCTCCTGGCCCACGGCATCCCGCTGGACGCCGCCCCGTCGGGCTTCTGGGCGTTCCTGGAGGAGTTCTGGTGGCCGAAGGTCGAGGACCGCCTCGACCACGACATGGTTGCCGCGGCCGCCGACTGGGCCTGCGGCGAGATGCTCCGGTCGGGCACCACGACCTTCCTCGACATCCTGGAGGCCCCCAACGCCCTCCCCGGCGGACTCGACGCCCAGGCCGAGGCGGTGCGACGGTCGGGGCTCCGGGGGATCCTCAGCTTCGAGGCCACCGAGCGGTCGGGCCCCGAGGTGGCGGCCGCCGGCCTGGACGAGAACGTCCGCTTCATCGCGGACTGCCGGAACGGCGGCGCCGACGACCTGGTGTCGGGGCTGGTCAGCATCCACACCCTCTTCACCTGCTCGGACGACTTCGTCCGGGAGGCCTTCGACCGGGCGGCGGAGCTGGACGTCCTGGTCCACGCCCACTGCAACGAGGGCGTCCACGAGGGCGAGTGGTGCGAAGCCCACCACGGCCACCGGACCCTCGAGCACTACGAGTCCCTCGGCGTGGCCGGGCCCGGCTTCCTGGCCTCCCAGGTCGTCCACCTGTCCGAGACGGAGCGGCGGATCGTGGCCGAACGCGGGATCCGGTGCAGCCACATGCCCCTGGCCAACGGGGAGGTGGGCGGTGGCATCGCCCCCGTTCCCGAGCTCCTCGACGCCGGCGTCACCGTCGGCCTGGGGTCCGACGGCTACGTCAACGACCTGTACGAGGTCATGCGCGGTGCTTTCCTGGTCCACAAGGCCCGCCTGATGGATCCCGGGGTGATGGACGCCCATCGGGTCCTTGCCATGGCCACCAGCGGTGGTGCCGAGGCCCTGGCCCTGGACCGCGTGGGCCGCCTCGAGCCGGGCTGGTCGGCGGACCTGCAGGTGGTCGACGGCCGATTCCCCACCCCGGTCACCGAGGCCAACCTGGCCGAGCAGCTGGTGCTGTTCCGCGGCGCCCACCACGTCGACTCGGTGATGGTCGCCGGCCGGTGGCGGGTCCGCGACGGACGGGTCCTCGACGTCGATCCCGAGGCGCAGCGGGCCCGGCTCCACGAGCAGGCCCGGCGACTCTGGAGTGCCGCGTGAACCCCCGTCCGGACGTCGTCGGCGACGACGAGCCCCGCCCCCGGCCGGCGCTGACCGGCGGGACCGTCGACCCCCGGATCCTCGACTCCCTCCACGGCCTGGTGTCCGAGGGGAGGTCGGTGGTCCTGGCCACGGTGATCGCCACCTCGCGCTCGGTCCCCCGCCGGGCCGGGGCCAAGATGCTGGTCGTCGACGACGGACGCCGCATCGGAACCGTCGGTGGCGGCGAGATGGAGGCACGGGTGGCCGACGAGGCCGCCGCCTGCCTGGCCGACGGACGTTCCCGACTCCTCGACTACCGCCTCGTCGATCCCGGCGCCGGAGACCCCGGCGTGTGCGGGGGCGACGTCACGATCCACCTGGAGCCCCACATGCCCCCCTCCACCGTCCTCGTCATCGGCTGCGGCCACGTCGGGCGTGCCGTCGTCGACCTGGCCGCCTGGCTGGGCTTCCACGTGGTGGCCACCGACGACCGCTCCGACGTGGCCGACGGCCTCGCCGACGGACTGCCCGCCGGCTCCACCGTGGAGGTCCGGTCCGGCGACCTGTCCGAGGTCCTGGCCGGGGTCCGGCTGGGACCGGACGACCATGCCGTGGTGGTCACCCGCAACGCCCAGGTCGACGTGGCCGACCTCCCCCACCTGCTGGCCACCGGGGTGGGCACCATCGGCGTCATGGGCAGCCTCCGCCGTTGGGACACCACCCGACAGGCCCTGCTGGACGGCGGAGCCGACGAAGCCGATCTGGCACGGGTCACCTCGCCGGTCGGCGTGGAGATCGGGGCCGAGACCCCGGAGGAGATCGCCGTGTCCATCCTCGCCCAGGTCGTCGGTCACCGCCGGACGGCCTGACCGGGACGGGGAGTCGACTCGGAGTGCTGTTCGGCGACCACCTGTGCCTCCTGCGGGGCGGCGGCGACCTGGCCACCGGCGTGGCCCTCCGCCTCCACCGGGCCGGGTTCCCGGTGGCCGTGTGCGAGCTGGACCGGCCCCTGGTCGTCCGACGCACCGTGGCCGTGGCCTCGGCGCTGCTCGACCCGGACGGTCGGGCCACCGTGGAGGGGATGACCGCCCAGCGGGTCGCCGGGATCGACGAGGTGCACCCGGTGGCAGCCGCCGGCACCGTCCCGGTACTGGTCAGCCCCGCGCTCCCTCCACCCGACCGGCTGGCCCGGTCGGTGGTGGTCGACGCCCGCCTGCTCAAGCACAACCCGGACACCAGCCTCGACGACGCCCCCCTCGTGGTGGCCCTCGGCCCCGGGTACACGGCCGGCGTCGACTGCCACGCCGTGGTCGAGACCCTGCGTGGCCCCGACCTCGGTCGGGTGGTG
>JAERSW010000058.1 GCA_016845305.1 Acidimicrobiales bacterium | reverse complement strand
GGTCGGGTTCGCGTGGATCCCGGTAGTCGGGGATGCCGTCGCCGTCCGTGTCGCCGGTGCCCTCCTCGGCGTCTGGAAGGCCGTCCCCGTCGGTGTCGAGGTCCCGGTAGTCGGGCGTGCCGTCTCCGTCGGTGTCGATCGGGACCACCAGGCCACCGTCGCCGCTGAACGTGCGACGCAGGAGTCCGGGAGACGGTCGGGCCTCGATGGCGTCGGGGATCCCGTCGCCGTCCGAGTCGAGGTCGAGCCGGTCCGGAGTCCCGTCCCCGTCGGTGTCCAGCTTGAACTCGCGCCGGTCGGCGATGCCGTCGCCGTCCGAGTCGAGGTCGAGGAAGTCCGGGGTGCCGTCGCCGTCGGTGTCCCCCGACCCCTCGAGCCGGTCGATCAGGCGGTCGCCGTCGGCGTCCTCGTCGAGGTGGTTGGGTGTGTTGTCGCCGTCCAGGTCGGAAGCGCCCTCCAGCCCGTCGGGGATGCCGTCACCGTCGCTGTCGGTGTCGTACCGGCCGATGAGGCCGTCGCCGTCGGTGTCGATGGGGTCCTCGTCGGCGTCGGGCAGGCCGTCACCATCCGAGTCGGTGTCCCGGTAGTCGGGGATCCCGTCGCCGTCGGTGTCGACCAGGCCCTCGACGGCGTCGTCGATGCCGTCGCCGTCCGAGTCGGTGTCGTCCCAGTCGGGGGCGCCGTCGCCGTCGGTGTCGAGGTCTTCGGGGCCCTCCAGCGAGTCGGGGATGCCGTCGCCGTCGACGTCGTTGGCGCCGTCGTCGGTGAACACCGGAACGGGCGGGAGCGTGGTGGTCGTCGTCGTGGTGGTCGTGGTCGTCGTGGTGGTGGGTGTGGCCGAGACCGTCGACGTGGTCGTGCCGGTGCCCGACGCGTTGGTGGCCGACACGCGGAACGAACACGCGGTGCCGTTGGTGAGGCCGGTGACGGTGTGGGGGCTGGTGGCCGACGACGTCACCGTGGACCAGCCGCCGCCGCAGTCCTTCTCGACCACGTAGCCGGTGATCGACAGCCCGCCGGTGTTGGACGGCGCCGTCCACGACAGCTCCACCTGGCCGGCCGATGCCGAGGCCACCAGCCCGGTGGGAGCGTCGGGGACGCCCGTTGGGGTCGCGGACGCCGTGGACGACGTCGATCCGGTCCCGGTCGTGTTGGTGGCCGACACGCGGAACGAACACGCCGTGCCCTTGGTGAGGCCGGTGACGGTGTGGGGGCTGGTGGCCGACGACGTCACCGTGGACCAGCCGCCGCCGCAGTCCTTCTCGACCACGTAGCCGGTGATGGCCGTGCCGCCGTCGTCGCTCGGGGCGGTCCACGACAGGGCGGCCTGGCCGTCGCCGGCGGTGGCCGACAGGCCGGTCGGCACGCCCGGGACGGTCCGGGCGTCGTAGTTGGCCAGGAAGATGTCGTAGTTCCCGGCCGAGGTGAGCTCTGCCGACAGCGCGCTACGGGGCTCGAAGTCGGCGGTGCCGGCGAAGTAGCCGGTGGCCCGGACCTCGGCCGAGGAGTCGACGTCCAGGAAGAAGAGGACGTCGGTGCTGGTCCCACCCACGCCGATGGCCCACGAGTAGGCCCCCGCCGAGGTGTAGCGGGCGACGAAGCCGTCGGCACCGCCGGCCGAGGTGAGGTTGGCCGTCGAGCCGCTGGGGTCGAAGTCGACCGTGCCGGCGAAGTACCCGCCCACGTAGACGTTGTCCGACGAGTCGACCTCGACGGGGATGGCCTTGTCCGTTCCCGTGCCACCGAGCGCGACCGCCCACTCGTAGTCGCCCGACGAGTCGTACTTGGCCAGCCATCCGTCGACGCCGCCGGCCGAGGTGAGGTTGGCCGTCGAGCCGCTGGGGTCGAAGTCGGCCGTGCCGGAGAACTCGCCGACCACCAGGACGTTTCCGGACGAGTCGAGGTCGAGGTCGTAGCCGCGGTCGTTGCCCGTCCCACCGATGGCCTTGGCGAACACGTAGTCGCCCGACGAGTCGTACTTGGCCAGATAGGCCTCCCAGCTTCCGGCCGGGCTGAGGTTGGCCGTCGAGCCGCTGGGGTCGAAGTCGGTGGTGCCCTGGATGAAGCCGGTCACGTAGGCGTTGTCGGATCCGTCCAGCACCACCGAGTAGCTGCGGTCGTCGCCGGTGGATCCCCAGCCGATCGCCCACGAGAGGGCACCGGCTGTCGTGTACTCGGCCAGGAACGCGTCGCGGCTGCCCACGGAGGAGAGCGTGGTGGTGCCCGAGCCCGGGTCGAAGTCGGCGCCGTCGGCGAAGCCGCCCACGATGAGCGGGTTCCCGGAGGAGTCGAGGGCCACCCGGTAGCCACCGTCCTCGCCGGTGCCGCCGATGCCCTTGGCCCACGACAGCGCACCCGCCGACGTGAACTTGGCCAGGTAGACGTCCTTGTTGCCGGCGGACGTGAGGTTGGTCGTGCCCGCCCCGGGGTCGAAGTCGGCGGTGCCCTGGAAGTAGCCGGTGGCGTAGACGTTGCCGGACGAGTCGACGGCGGTGGAGTAGCCGTAGTCGTCGGACGTGCCACCGAGGCCGATGGCCCAGACGTAGTCACCCGAGGCGTCGTACTTGGCGACGTAGGCGTCCTTGCCACCCGCCGAGGTGAGGTTGGCCGTCGAGCCGCTGGGGTCGAAGTCGGCCGTGCCCTGGAAGTATCCGGTCAGGTACGAGTTGCCCGATGCGTCGACGGTGACCTCGATGGACATGTCGGCACTGGTGCCCCCGATCGCCTTCGCCCACTCGTACACGCCGTCGGACGCGCCCACCGGACCGGTCGCCACGGCCAGCGCGGCGAACGCGGCCAGCGCGGCGGCCACGGCGACGATCCGTGCGCGGCGCATGCTGGATCGTCGGGGACGGTGTGTGCTCACGGCTCCGAGGGATCGGGGAGGGGACGCGGGTCGGCGCGCCGCCGGCGCCTCCGAGCCTTGTGGCGGATGGGTCACCTCAAGTATGACTTGCCCGGTCCGGTGGGCCTCGGGTCGTCCGAGGCCCCGGTGACAGGGGGGACAGGACATGGCCGATGACTTCGACCTGGCCGACGCCTACGCGGTCGAGACGCCGGACGACAACCGCGACCTGTACGCCCGCTGGGCCGACACCTACGAGTCCGGCTTCATCACCGACAACGCCTACCGCTACCACCTCGGCGTGGCCGGGGCGTTCCTCGACGCCGCCGGCCCCGACGACGGTCCGGTCCTCGACGTGGGCTGCGGCACGGGCCTGGTCGGCGAGGCACTGAGGGCCGACCCGGCCTGCCCCGGCCCGCTCGACGGCCTCGACCTGTCCACCGAGATGCTGGACCGGGCCCGCACCAAGGCCACCGCCGACGGCCACCCGGTGTACGCCGAGCTCCACACCGGCGACCTCACCGCCGTGCTCGACCTCGCCGACGGGGCCTACGGGGGGATCACCAGCTGCGGCACCTTCACCCACGGCCACGTCGGCCCCGCCGCCTTCGACGAGCTGTACCGCGTCGCCCGGCCCGGCGCCCTGTTCGCCATCGGCGTCAACCCCGACCACTACGTCGCCCACGGCTTCGAGGCCCGCTTCGCCGGCGACGTGGCCGCCGGGACCATCACCGAGCCGACCGTCCGGTGGGTCCCCACCTACGGGGCCGGCCCGCACGTCGACCAGCTGTCCCCCGTCGTCGTGTTCCGACGTCGGTGACCGACCGAGCCGAGGAGCCCGACCCCGTGCCCGACGACCACGGGTTCCCGTGGCTGCTGGCACCCCTCGAGGTCGGCCCGGTCCGCCTCGCCAACCGGATGGTCCTCGGGCCGCACGGCACCGGCATGGCGGTGGGCGGTTCCTTCGACGAGGCGGCCATGGCCTACATCGAGGCCCGCGTCGCCCACGGCGTCGGCCTCGTGGTCGGCGAGGCCCACCACGTGGTGCCCATCGCCGGCCAGACCTACCCCAACGGCGACGCCTCCACCGACGCCTGCATCGAGCCGCTCCGCCGCATGGCCGACCTGTGCCGCTCCCACGGCAGCCGCTACGTCGGCCAGCTGTACCACGAGGGTCGCGCCCGGATGAACAGCGTGGACGGCAGCCGCGAGTTGGCGGTCGCCCCCTCGGCGCTGCCCGACGAGCGGTTCCACATCGTCCCCCGGGCCATGACGACCGACGACGTCCGGGCCATGGTCGCCAACTTCGGCACCGCGGCCGGGCGCATGGCCGCGGCGGGCGTGGACGGCGTCGAGGTCCTCGTCGGCATGGGCTACCTGCACGCCCAGTTCCTGAGCCCCCGGACCAACCTGCGCACCGACGACTACGGCGGCTCGCCCGAGGCCCGCCAGCGGTTCCTGGCCGAGACGTTGGCCGCCATCCGGGACGCCGTCGGCCCCGACCGAATGGTCGGCTTCCGCATCGTGCCCGAGGACCACGACCCCGACGGGCTCCGCCTCGAGGACTCGGTGCCGGCCTGTGTGGCCATGGCCGAGGCCGGCCTGTGCGACTACGTGAGCGTGGCCCTCGGCGGCACCCACACGCTGTCGGGCACCGTCGAGATCGTCCCGTCCATGTTCGTGGGCGCCGCCGCCGTGCGTCCCACCGCCCGGGCCGTGCGCAGCGCCCTGGCCGACTGCGCCCGACCGGTGCCGGTGCTGGCCGGTGGCCGGATCAACCAGCCCCAGGACGCGGAGCGCACCCTGGCCGACGGCGACGCCGACGCCGTGGTCATGGTGCGGGCCTTCATCGCCGACCCCGCATTCGCCGGCAAGGTCCGCGACGGGCGGGCCGACGACGTCCGGGCCTGCATCGCCTGCAACCAGGCCTGCATCGGCCACCGCCCCAGCGGCCACGCCGTGTCGTGCATCCAGCACCCCGAGACCGGCCGGGAACTGGCCTACGGCTCCCTGGCGCCCGCCGACCCATCCCGACGCATCGCCGTGGTCGGAGGTGGACCGGCCGGGATGAAGGCCGCCGCGGTGGCCGCGGCGCGCGGCCACGACGTCGTCCTGCACGAACGGGCCCGACGCCTCGGCGGCCAGGCCCTGCTGGCCGAGCGGCTCCCCGGTCGGGCCGAGTTCGGCGGCATCGTCGACAACCTGGCCCGCGAGGTGGCGGCCGCCGGCGTCGACGTGCGCCTCGGGTCCGACGCCACGGTCGACGACCTCGCCACCGACGGCGTCGACGCCGTGGTGGTGGCCACCGGTGCCTCGCCCACCCTGCCCGACCCGTCGTGGACCGAGGGGGCGCGGGTGTGCACGGCCGCGGACGTGCTCGACGGCACCGCCGAGGTGCGTGCCGGTGAACGGGTCGTGGTCGCCGACTGGCGGTGCGACTGGATCGGCCCCGGCGTCGCCGAGGTGCTGCGCACCGACCACCGGTGCCACGTCCGCCTGTGCGTCAACGGCGAGGCGCTCGGCCAGTCGCTCCAGTCCTACGTCCGCCACCAGCTGGCCGGTCGCCTGCACGCCGCCGGCGTCGAGGTGTCCACCTACCTGCGCCTCGTGGGGGCCGACGCCGACACCGCCTACCTGCAGCACGTGATCACCGGCGAACCGGTGGTCCTCGACGACGTCGACCTGCTGGTGGTGTCCGGCGCCCCCCGTTCGCGGACCGACCTGCTGGACGGCCTGGCGGCGGCGTCGATCGAGGTCCACGGGGTCGGCGACTGCCTCAGCCCCCGGACCGCCGAGGAGGCCGTCCTCGATGGCCTCAAGGTGGGCGCGGTCCTATGATCCGCGCCCGCGACCCGATCAACGAGCAGGGGAGGTGGTGACGGTGACGACCGCGATGACGGCCACGACGAGGGCCACGACGACGGCGGGTCGGCTCGGACTCGACGTGGAGGCGATCCAGGAGGGGATCGACGGCCGCTGGAGCCTCCCCGCCCACGCCTACCACGACCCGGCCATCCACGAGTTCGAGTTGGACGCCATCTTCTCGAGGCGGTGGCAGTACTTCGCCCCCCGCGAGTCGTTGGCCGAACCCGGCTCGGTGGTGACCGGCGACGTCGGCGCCCTACCCGTCGTCGTCACCCGCGGCACCGACGGCGCCCTCCACGGCTTCCTCAACGTGTGCCGGCACCGCGGCTACCGGGTGGTCGACGGCGACTGCCAGAAGTCACGGCTGCAGTGCGGCTACCACGCCTGGACCTACCACCTCGACGGCTCGCTGGCCCGGGCCCCCGGCAGCGAACCCGACCCCACCTTCCGGGCCGAGGAGATGGGCCTGCTGCCCGTCGCCGTGGACGTGTGGGCGCAGGGCGTGTTCGTCAACCCCGACCCCGACGCCGTGCCGTTCCTCGAGGCCCACCGCAGGCTCGCCGAGGTCGTGGCCGCCCGCGGCTTCGACGACGATCCGGCCAACTACCGCCTCCACCGGGCGATCACCACCGTGAACCCGGCCAACTGGAAGCTCTGGTACGACAACGGCGTCGAGTGCTACCACTGCCGCCACATCCATGGATCGTCGTTCGCCGCCGCCTACGACGTCGGCGGCGACAGCTACCAGTGGGACACCTGCGACACGTTCTCCCACTCGCACTTCGAGCCAGGGGAGCCCGGCGACGGCGACGACGGCGTGATGCGCAGCAACTCCTACTGCTCGATCCAGACCTTCCCCGGCAACCACGCCGTGCAGCAGGACGACTTCATGTACATGGCCCGGATCGTGCCCACCGGGCCCGAGTCGTGCGAGTTCGTCTGCCACTACTTCGCCCACGTCGACGCCGACCCCGAACGGGTGGACCGCTGGATCGACCTGTGGGACATGACGTTCAGCGAGGACGCCGACGCCGTGGGCGTCCAGCAGCGCAACCTGCGCACCGGCCGCCTCGAGCGGATGCGCTACATCGCGGAGAGCGAGGGTCCGGTCCTGTTCTTCAGCCGCCTCATCTGGGATGCCTACCGGGAGGCCCTCGAGGCCTGAGCCCCGGTGGCGGGGGCTGGTCGCGGGGTCGGGCCGTCAGGCGGTGGCCAGCGCCCGGTCCAGGTCGGCGAGCAGGTCGTCCAGGGTCTCGATGCCCACCGAGATCCGGATCAGGTCGTCGGGCACCTCGAGCGCCGAGCCGGCCGCCGAGGCGTGCGTCATGACGCCGGGGTGCTCGATGAGGGACTCGACGGCCCCCAGCGACTCGGCCAGGGTGAACACCTCGGTGCTGACCGCCACCTTCTCGGCGGCCTCGCGTCCACCGGCGAGGCGGAACGACACCATTCCCCCGAAGCCCGACATCTGCCGGGTCGCCACGTCGTGGCCCGGGTGTCCCTCGAGGCCGGGGTACAGCACCCGCGACACCCGCGGGTGCCCCGACAGGTGGTCGGCCACCGCCGCCGCGCTGGCGCAGTGCCGGTCCATGCGGACGGCCAGGGTCTTGAGGCCCCGGAGGACCAGGTAGCAGTCGAACGGACCGGGCACGGCGCCCACCGCGTTCTGGACGAAGCCGAGGTGCTCGGCGATCCGGTCGTCGGAGGTGGCCACGAAGCCGCCGACCACGTCGCTGTGCCCGCCCAGGTACTTGGTGGCCGAGTGGACCACGGCGTCGGCGCCGAGGGCGAGGGGCTGCTGCAGGTAGGGGGTGGCGAACGTGTTGTCGACCACGACGATCCCGCCCAGCTCGTGGGCCACTGCGGCGACCCGTTCGATGTCGATGACCGTGAGCAGCGGGTTGGTGGGCGTCTCCAACCAGACCATGCGGGTCTCCGGCGTCCACGCGGCACGCACCGCCTCGGGATCGGTCAGGTCGACCGCGGCGTGGCGGACGCCGGCGTCGCCGTGGACCCGCGAGATCAGGCGGAAGGTCCCGCCGTAGGCGTCGTCGCCGAGCAGCACGCGGTCGCCGGGGGCCAGCATCCGCAGCATGGCGTCCTCGGCGGCCAGGCCGCTGGCGAAGGCGAAGCCGTGGCCCGCCCCCTCCAGGCTGGCCAGGCACTCCTGGTAGGCGTGGCGGGTGGGGTTGCCGGTCCGGGCGTACTCGTAGCCGAACTTCGGCTCGCCCACCGCGTCCTGGGCGAACGTGGTCGACGGGTTGATGGGGGTGACGACCGCGCCGGTCCGGGGGTCGTGGGGCTGGCCGGCCCGGATGGCCCGGGTCTCGAAGCCGTAGTCGTCGGGGTCCTCGAAGCCCGACCGGAGTGGGTCGCCGCCCATCGGGTGGTCGGCCACCTCAGAGGTCCTCGCCGGGCCCCGGCGACAGGAAGCCCAGCAGGTCCGAGCGCGACACGATCGTCCGTGGGCGGCCCCCGTCGAGCACCAGCAGCGCCGGGGCGTGCTCGAGCAGCTCCACGGCCCGGTCGACGGGTTCGCCGGCCCCGATGGTGGGCAGCGGATCCTGGACCACCTCCTCGATGGGGCGGTCGAGGACCTCGTCCGACCGGTGGGTCTGGCTCATCAGCCACAGCTCGGACACCGAGCCCATGACCTCAGCGGCCGACAGCGGCATCTCGCCCTTGGCCACGGCGATCTGCGACACCCCGTACTTGCGCATCAGCAGGGCGGCGTCGCGCACCGTGTCCTCCGGGCCGACGTAGATCAGCTCCGGCAGGTCGTCGTCCCGGTCGTCGAGCAGGTCGCCGATGACCGGACCGTCGGCCCGCGAGAAGCCCATGGTGGCCATCCACCCGTCGTCGAAGACCTTCGACAGGTAGCCCCGACCGGAGTCGGGGACGACGGCGACCACCAGGTCGTCGGCGGAGAGGCCTTCGGCCACCCGGAGCGCCGCGGCGACCGCCGTGCCTCCGGAGCCGCCGATCAACAGGCCCTCGTCGCGGGTCACCCGGTGGGCCATGGCGAACGAGTCGGCGTCGCTCACCGCCACCGTCTCGTCGACCACGTCGGGGTGGTAGGTGGCGGGCCAGAAGTCCTCGCCGACGCCCTCGACCAGGTACGGCCGACCGGACCCGCCCGAGTAGACGGAACCCTCCGGGTCGGCGACGACGACGGTCACCGTCGGGTCCTGTTCCTTGAGGTAGCGGCCCACTCCACTGATCGTCCCGCCGGTTCCGGCACCGGCCACGAAGTGGGTGATGCGGCCCTTCGTCTGCTCCCAGATCTCCGGGCCGGTGGTCTCGTAGTGGGCCTGCGGGTTGGCCGGGTTGTGGTACTGGTTCGGCTGGAAGGCGCCCGGCGTCTCGCGCATCAGGCGGTCGGCCGTGGAGTAGTACGACTGCGGGTCCTCGGGTGGCACGGCCACCGGGCACACCACCACCTCGGAGCCGTAGGCCCGCAGCAGCGACACCTTCTCCTCGCTGACCTTGTCGGTCATGACGAACACGCAGCGGTAGCCGCGCTGGGCGGCCACGATGGCGAGGCCCACCCCGGTGTTGCCCGACGTGGGCTCGATGATGGTGCCGCCGGGCTCGAGCAGGCCGTCGCGCTCCGCGGCGTCGACCATGGCGATGGCCGCCCGGTCCTTGATGCTGCCGCCCGGGTTGGCCGTCTCCAGCTTGACCAGGACCGGGCACGGCAGGTCCGCGTCGAGGCGCGACAGGCGGACCAGCGGGGTTCCGCCGACCAGGTCGAGGACGGTCCCGGCGACGTCCAGATCCTCGAGGCGCGGGTCCTCGGGGCGCCGGGTCGTCCGACGCGGGTCGGTGGTCACGCGGGGACGGCCGTGGTCAGACGGCGCAGGACATGTCGGCGCCGCAGCACAGCGGCGACTTGATCTTGCCGTGGTCGTTCGGGCACTTCGAGACCTGCACGGTCGAGCCGTCGTCCTTGGTGAGGCTGGCGTCGACGAGCGGTTCGTCGCAGTGGCCGCAGGTGGCGTTCACGGACATGCCGCAGTTGGAGCAGGTGTAGGTGGCCATGGGGGGGTCCTCCTCGGTGAGACCGGTCCGCGCCCGGGCGGGCGCGCGTGGTCATCCTCCCACAGGCCCCGATCGGCGGGCCGGTCGGACGCGCTGGTAGGAACGTCCCGACACGCCTCCCCCCGGAAAGGACCAGCCGTGGTCGACCACCACGTCCCGGCCAGCTTCGGCGCCGACGAGTCGGTGGTCGTCACCGGTGCGCGCGGCCAGCGGGCCCACCACCGCCAGTTCGAGCAGCTCGAGCGCCTCGAACGCCGCCTGTACGAGGTGGCCGACGGGGTGTGGTGCCTGGTCGGCAACGGCCTGTCCAACCAGGCCTTCGTGGAGGGCCCCGACGGGCTGATCGCCATCGACACCGGCGAGTCGGTCGAGGAGATGGCCGAGGCACTGCGCGAGGTCCGGGCCCACACGTCGGCGCCGGTCGTGGCCGTGCTGTACACCCACTCCCACTACTGCCGGGGCACCCGGGCGGTGTTCGACGAGGCCGGAGGGTCGGTGCCCGTGTGGGGCCACGAACGGATCGAGGCCAACCTCGGGGTCCGGGCCGTCGAGTTGGGGCCGACCGCCGGGCGGGGCCTCGTCCACCAGTTCTCGATGCTGCTGCCCGACGACGGGCCCGACGGCCTCGTCCAGGTCGGCCTCGGCCTCGAATTCCGCAGGGCCGACCACGCCCCGTTCACCCCCGGGTTCGTGCCGCCGACCGAGATCGTCTCGTCGCCGACCACGGCCACCATCGCCGGCCTGCGCGTCGACATGGTCCCGGCCCCGTCGGACGCCGATGACAACCTGAACCTCTTCTTCCCCGAACTGGACCTGTGCGTCAACAACCTGGCCTGGCCGGTGCTGTTCAACGTGTTCCCCATCCGGGGCGAGCCGTACCGCGACCCCCGCGTCCTGCTCGACGGCTTCGATGGGATCCTCGACGCCGAACCCGAGCACCTGGTCTGCGCCCACGGGCCGCCGCTGAGCGGCCGCGACGCCGTGGCCGAGGCGGTGACCGGTGCCCGCGACGCCATCCAGTTCCTGTGGGACCAGACGGTCCGGGGCGTCAACCGAGGCCTCACCCACGGCGAGCTGGTGGAGTTCGTGCAGCTCCCCGACCACTGCGACGACTCGTACCTGACCCAGCAGAACTACGGGCTCGTGGAGCACCACGTCCGTCAGATCCACACCGGCCTCGTCGGCTGGTTCGACGGCTTCGAGGCGTCGTTGTTCCCGCTGCCCACCGCCGAGCGGTGCCGCCGCCTCGTCGACGGCTTCGGCGGCCGCGGCGAGGTGGCGATGCAGGCGCGTGCCGCGCTGGCCGACGACGACCTCCGGTGGGCGCTCGAGCTGGCCACCTGGCCGGTCCGGGCCGACGGAGGCACCGAGGCCGAACGGGCGCTGCTGGCCGACGTGCTGCGGACCATCGGCCAGCGCACCACCTCGGCCAACGTGCGGGGCTGGTGCCTGACGCGGGCCCGCGACCTCGAGGGCCTGGTCGACGTGGACCGGCACCGGGTCCACCGCTTCGGACGCGGCCAGGTGCTGGCCACCGATCCGGCCGTGGTGCTGGCCGGCCTACGGGTCCTCGTCGACCCCGAGCGGGCCGTCGACGTCGACGACCACCTGCGCTGGCGGGTGGCCACCGCCGACGGCGACGTGGTGTGCGGGTCCCGACTGCGCAACCGGGTCGCCGTGCCCACCGACGGCGTCGACGCCGGCCTGGAGCTGGCCCTCGCCCACGACGTGCTGGCCGACGTGCTGTCGGGTCGCCGCACGATGGCTGACGCGGTGGCCGACGGTTCGGCGACCACCACCGGCGACCCCGGGCAAGTCGCCCGCGTGCTGGGCTGCTTCGACCTGGCGTCGCTCCATCTCTGAGCCGCGGGCGGCTCAGGCGCCCAGGCGGTGCCGGTGCAGGTGCTCGTAGTGGGGCAGCGAACGCTCGTACATCTCGAGGATCCAGTCCGGCTCGCCGGAGATGTCGCCGTAGGTCCGCTCCTGGGCGTGCAGGCCCGTCGAGGCCTTCAGGGCGGCGTGCCAGACGCCGGTGGTGTCGTACCACAGCACCTCGTCGCGCTGGCCCGGCTCCCACGAGAGGGCGTCGGGCAGGAACTCGATGCCCACCGCCTCGCAGTACGCCTCGACGACGGCGGGCGGGTCCTCGAGGAGGTCGTCGCTGTCGATGATCGGCGGGACCGAACCGGTGTGCGCCACGACCCGGTCGAACAGCTCCCGTTGCTCGGCGAACCCGATCTCGATCTCCTCGAAGTCGCCCATCTTCGAGTGGTACGACGGCAGCACCTTCGCCGGGTGCCGGATGATGAAGCTGTGGTGGAAGTGGTCGAGGTAGTCGGGCGTCCACAGGTGCGACACGTAGAAGGCCATGTCCTTGGAGAACACCGGACGGGTCCGGGCCGCCTCCTGCATCCCGGCCAGCACCGACGCCATGGTCAGGCCCGGTTGGTGGCGTTCGGCGTCGGCTCGGGGCCACTGGGCGTCGTCGCCGTGGTGCCAGGGCTCGCCGAGCGGCTCGTGGAAGCAGGTGAAGTCGCCCCGCATCCGCATCATCCACTCGAAGGCCGTCGACGTGGAGCGGGGCGTCGCCCACAGCACGAGGATCGGATCCGGGGTCCCGTCCCGGTCCGGCGTCGGGGCGTCGGTCATGGGGACCCTCCTGTGGGGCTCTCCGTGGCGTCGATGGATGGGGTGGGTTGCGTGGCCCGGCCGTCGGCGATCCGGATGCGGACGCCCTCGTGCTGGCGGGCCACCTCGTCGGGTGGGAGTTCGGCGGCCAGGTCGCGGAGCCGCAGCCGGTGGGTGACGGGCTGGATCCGGCCCGCCGCGCCGAGCGCCTCGTGGCGGGGCCCCGCCGCGTACTTCTTGCGCACCTGGTGGGGCTGGTACTCGCCCATCTCGGCCGGGCCGATGTCGCCTTCGACCTCGATGGCGCCGGCGGCCTCGGCCTCGGCCAGGAGGCGGCGACCCACCTCGGTGCGGGCCACCACGGCGTTGGTGCCCGGATCGGTCTCGCTGGTGACGCGGTCGGGCGACCCGCCGGGCCAGGTGTCCGACGCGGCGAGGTCGGCGGCCTCGCCGATCCCGTCGGGGCACACCTTGCACCGCCACGGCAGGGTCCACTGGCTCTCGTCGTCGCCCCAGAAGTCCAGGTAGTGGCGTTCCTCGACCCGGTCGGCGGTCTCGGCCCGGGTCGGCCCCGGGCATCCGTGGCCCCGGTAGCGCAGCGCGGTCAGTTCGGCGGGATGGATCCCGACCCGGTCGAGGAACCCCCGGGTGGCGTCCGGGGTGCCGAAGCCACCGCAGACCGGCGTCAGCCAGACCCGGACCAGGTCGTCGACCCGCGGGTCGTGGCGCCCCCAGTTGCGGAGGGCGGCGATGTCGCAGGGCTTGCCGACGAAGGCCAGCGGTCGACCGAGGTCCAGGGCGTCGGTGACGTGGCGCAGCGTGGCCGTCGGGCCGTAGCGGGAGCCGACCGCCTCGAGGACCTCGTCGGGCGTCGAGCTCAGGGTCGGCTCGCCGAACGTCGGCTCGGTGGACGATGCCCGCACGTGGAGGACGTGGTCGACCTGTCCGGACTCCAGCAGGTGGACGCACAGGGCGGTGAGGACCCCGCCGGTGGAACCCCGGTGGCGGACGTCGGGATCGGCGGCCCAGGCCCGCACGATGCGACGCCACGGACCCCAGACGGGATCCACCACGGTCCGCTTGTCGACGAGGCGGTCCGGGAGCCCGTCGATGCGCGTTCCCGGGCACACGTCGTAGATGGTGTCGACGGTGGCGTGGTCCAGCGGACCGGTGACGACCGGGGCCTCGTAGCCGCTCGCCACCCGGCGCACGCTGATCGAACCGGGTCCGGCGACGGCCTGGCAGAGCCCGCAGCCGATGCACAGCCCCTGCTCCACGATGGCGTGGAGGCGTTCGGCCGGCCCCGGGGGCGGGACTGTCGCCGAGCCGGTCACGACCCGGCTCACGTCTCGACGCGGCCGACGCCGCGGAGATGGTCGGGTAGGCGGGATTTGAACCCACGACCTCCTCGTCCCGAACGAGGCGCGCTACCAACCTGCGCCACTACCCGTGTGGCCGGGAAGGGTACCGGCGACCCGCTCCGACCGGTCGGGAGACGCACCGCCACGGCCCGCCGTCCCGGAGCGTCGCTCAGGCGGGTGCGGACTCGGCGAGGACCGAGCGGGCGGTCCGCCGCAACGCCAGGGCGTCGACCGGCTTGACCGTCCAGGCGTCGGCCTCGGCCCGCCGGGCCAGGAAGTCGTCGGCCTCGCGGTCCAGCAGCATCACGATGCGCTGGGGGCCGATGCGGCCGGCCCGTTCCTCGAGGCGGAGGTCCATGCAGGCGGCCATGCCGCCCATGTTCCCGATCTGGAGGTCGAGGACGACGAGGGCCGGTTCGTGGGCGGCCACGGCGTCGAGGACCTCGGCGCCGGCGTGGACCCGGACCACGGCGTGGTCGCCGCCGAGGGCGGCCTCCACCTCGTCGTGGACGTGGTCGGCATCCGTGGCCACCAGGACGGTCGTGTCGCTCACGGCGGGGATCGTACCGACGCGGGTGCCTCCGATGTGCGGCCGGACCCGCGCTGTGGACAGGGCCGTGGACAGGCCGGTGACCGGGTTCGGCCGGACGCGTCTACCCTCCCCGCTGAGGGACGGATCCGAGGAACGGGGGCCCCGATGCTGGAGATCACGGTCGAACGACACGACGGCTACGTGCTGTGCCGCCCGGCCGGCGAGCTGGACGCCTACACGGTGGCCCAGTTCCGCGAGGCCCTGACCGACCTGGCCGAGGAGTCCTACGTGCTGGTCGACCTTTCGGACGTGCCGTTCATGGACTCGGCCGGCCTCGGTGCCCTCATCGGCGGCATCCGCCGGGCCCGCGAGAACGACGGCGACGTGGCGGTGGCCTGCAACCGGCCGGCCCTGACCCGCCTGCTGCACACCACGGGGTTCGACCGCATCGTGCCCGTCCGCGAGACCGTCGAGGAGGCCGTGCTGGCCCTCGGCGAGTCCGCCGACTGAGCAGCCCTCCCGGACGCCCCTTCCCTCGACCGCGCCTTCGACCCCTCCCCTGACCATGCGCGCCCGTCCCCACGCTTGTCACCGCGTCCGGCGCCGCCTGCCGGCGGCGGTCCTGGCCCTGGCCCTCGGCGCCGTGCTGCTCGGCGCCACCGGCGGCGTGGCCTCGGCCAAGGTGGACCACGGGCCGGTGGTCGACGTGGTCGAGGTCCACGGGTTTCTCGACCCGGTCCTGGTCGACATGCTGGTCGAGACCCTCGAGGGTCTGGACCCGGCGGAGACGGTGGCCGTGGTCCTCCAGGTCGACAGCACCACCGCGGTGGTCGACGACGCGGAGCTCGTCCGCCTGGCGGCGCTGGTCGCCGACGCGCCGGTCCCGGTCTCGTTCTGGGTCGGCCCGTCCGGGGCGAAGGCCACCGGACCCATCGCCCGGCTGGCCGCCCTGGGCGACGACGTGGGCATCGCCCCCGGTGCCCACCTCGGCGAGTTCGGCGACCCCGTCCTCGGCGACCGGTACGGCACGCCGTTCGGCCTGCCCGCCGACACCGACCTGGTGCACCGCACGGTCGGCTACGACGAGGCCGTGGAACTCGGCCTGGCCCGGCCCTCGCCCGTCCTGCTGGAGCACTTGGTGGGGCTGCCCGGCTTCGAGGTGCGGACCGTCACCGATGACGACGGGACCACCGTGCAGCCGGTCACCCCGACCCGCTTCCGCCAGCTCGACGTCGTCGACCAGTTCTTCCACACGGTGGCCAGCCCGGCCGTGGCCTACCTGCTGCTGCTGGTCGGCATGGGCCTGCTGGTCTTCGAGCTGTACACGGCCGGCGTGGGCATCGCCGGGATGATCGGCGCCGGCTCGTTCCTGCTGGCCACCTACGGCCTCGGCGTGCTGCCGGCCCGGGGGTGGGCGGTCGGCGTGCTGGTCTTCGCCTTCCTCGGCTTCGCCATCGACGTCCAGGCCGGGGTACCGCGCCTGTGGTCGGTCATCGGTTCGATCGCCCTGGTCGTCGGGTCGGTGTACCTGTTCGAGGGCGGCTCGTTCTCGTGGATCACCCTGCTGGTCGGGGTGGTCGGCACCATCGCCGGGGTGGTGGGGGGCATGCCGGCCATGGTCCGGACCCGGTTCTCCACGCCGACCATCGGCCGGGAGTGGATGGTCGGCGAGGTGGGCACCGTCGAGGAACGCGTCGGCCCCAACGGCACGGTGCGGGTCCGCGACGCCGTGTGGCGGGCCACCACCAACCGGGCCACCCCGGTCGAGCCGGGCGGCGACATCCGGGTGGTGGCCGTCGACGGCCTGTGGCTCGAGGTCGAGCCCATCGAGGGCGCGGCCCGCGACTATCGCCGCTGAGAACCCAGGGCGCCGCTGAGGACCCGGGGCGCCGCTGAGGACCCGGGGCGCCGCTGGATCCGGCGCACCGATCGGGCCCTTGTCCCGGCCTCCCCGCGCGCCATAGGTTCCGACCACGGCCCGGGTGGACGGGTCGGAGGAAACCGAGCGGGAGGTGTGCGGATGCCGGGTGACGGCGACTTCCGGGAGTGGCAGGCGAAGGCGGCCTGTCGCGGTCCTCAGGCGGCGGCGTTCTATCCGCCGGCCAGCGGGGAACGCCGGGACGAGAGACGCCTGCGGGAGCGCGAGGCCAAGGAGATCTGCGACCACTGCGCGGTGGTCGGCCGGTGCCTCGAGATGGCCCTGGCCGGCCGTGAGGCCTACGGCATCTGGGGCGGGACCAACGAGTCCGAGCGCCGCGTCCTGATCGAGGCCTGACCCGGGACCGGCCCGGGACCGGCCCGGGATCAGCAGGCGGGCAGTCGCGGTCCGGCGATGCGGACGTCGCCCCGGCGTCGGGTCACCCCGGTGCCGTCCAGGTGCGACAGCAGGGGCATGGCGTGCTTGCGCGTGTTGCCCGCCGCCTCCCGGAAGGTCGACACGGTGAAGCCGTCGGGGGCCTCGGCCAGGAGGCGGGCCGCCAGGCGTCCGGCCTCGGCGATGGCCGACGCGGCGTAGAAGATCCCCTCGACCTCCACCACGTCGCCCCGCCGGACCAGCTCCCGCAGCTCGCCCCGGTCCACCCCGTCGGGGGCCGGGGGGACGAACGGGGAGGCGGCCAGGGCGGCCACGAACGGGTGGTCGGCCAACGGATCCACGGCATCGGCGGGCAGCAGGCGGCCGGCGTCGACCACCGCGTCGGCCAGCATCTCGGCGGCGGCCCGACGGAAGGGGTCCAGCCCGGCCAGGTCCAGGCCCATCGGACCGGCCTCGTCGAGCGCCGATCGGAGTTCCTCGAGCGTCCGGTGCAGCACCTCGGGATCGACCACCCAGCCCCCCAGGTCCGGGTCGCGCCGTTCGCCGGTGAGGCGTTCCAGGTCGGCCACGTCGATCCAGCCGCGCTCCCGGACCACCCGGTCCACCGACCGGTCGGGCGCCGCACGCGAGGCGCGCTCCACCGGGTCGACGTCGAGTACCTCGCCGCCGCCCACCGTCTCGGCCCGGCCCGACTCCCGGAGGACGAAGCGGTCTCCGGGCAGGAGGGGCAACGGCCGCGGGAGGTGGATCCGGACCAGTCCCTCGGCCCCCGGCTCCAGGGCGTCCGGACCGAGGATCCGCATCCGCACCGGATGCTCGCCGGAGCCCAGGTACAGCACGTGGGCACCGCGCCGCGACACCGGATGGTCGAGCCGGTCGAGGACCCTCAGCGAGGCATCGACCACCGAGGCGTGGTGCCACTGGTCGGTGCGCACCAGCACGTCGCCCCGGACCACCTCGTCGTGGGCGACGCCGACCAGGTTCACCGCGCACCGGCTGCCCGGTGGCAGGCGGTCGTGCCCGGCGTGGTGGTTCTCCAGCGATCGGACCCGGACCGCGGTGCCGGCCGGATGGACGGCCAGTTCGTCGTCGACGGCCAGGCCACCGCCGGCCAGCGTGCCCGTGACCACCGTGCCGGCCCCCCGGGCCGAGAACGAGCGGTCGATCCACAGGCGGGGCCGACCGTGGTCGACGGCGGTGGGCGCGGCGGCCAGCAGGTCGTCGAGGGCGCTGCGCAGCTCGTCGAGGCCCACCCCGGTCGGGGCGTCGGTGCCCACGATGGGGGCACCGGCCAGGAACGTGTCGGCCACCCGTTCCTCGATCTCCAGGCGGGCCAGCTCGACGAGGTCGTCCTCGGCCGGACCCACCTTGGTGAGGGCCACCACCCCGTGGCGGATGCCCAGCAGCTCGAGGATCCGGAGGTGCTCCTCGGACTGCGGCTTCCACCCCTCGGTCGCCGCCACCACGAACAGGCAGGCGTCCACCGCGCCGACGCCGGCCAGCATGTTCTTGAGGAACCGGACATGGCCCGGGACGTCGACCAGCGAGAGGGGCGCACCCGAGGGCAGCGTGGTGGTGGCGAAGCCCAGGTCGATGGTCAGGCCACGGGCCTTCTCCTCGGCGAAGCGGTCCGGGTCGGTCCCCGTGAGGGCCTCGACGAGGGTGGACTTGCCGTGGTCGACGTGTCCGGCGGTGGCGACGACGTGCACGTGCTCAGGGGGCGGTCCCGGCGGGGACGGGTGCCGGGTCGAGGGCGGCCAGGGCCTCGGCGACCACGCCGTCGTCGTCCGGATGGACGGTCCGTAGGTCGACCACGGTGGCGTCGTCGGCCACCCGGGCGATGACCGGAGGCGATCCCGCCCGCAGCTCGGCCACCCGGTCGCCGGCCAGCACCAGGCCGGCCGACGGGATCTCCACGCCGGGCAGGGTGCCGCCGCCGGGGACGGCGACGGTGTCGCCGGCCAGGTCAGGGGCGATGCCTGCGGCACGGGCCCGCAGGTCGGCGACCGGAGTGGTGGCCATCCGCCAGAAGGGGATGGCCGAGCCGTCCCGAGACAGGTAGGCCAGCGCCAGGTCCTGCAGGGCGTGGAGGACCAGCGAGCCGGGACGCAGGGCCCGGGCCAGCGGGTGGGCGGCGCACGCCGCCACCAGGTCGGCCCGCCCGGCGATCACCCCGGCCTGGGGGCCGCCGAGGAGCTTGTCGCCGGAGAAGGTGACCAGCCCTGCGCCGGCCTCCAGCACCTGGCGGGCGGCCGGCTCGCCGTCCAGCCACCGGGGAGGGCCGTCGGCCAGCCACGGGCAGGCGGCGTCCAGCAGGCCGGAGCCGATGTCGGCCACCAGGGGCACGCCGAGGCCGGCCAGCTCGGCTGTGGTCGGCGACTCGGTGAAGCCCTCGATGCGGTAGTTGGACCGGTGGACCGACAGGGCGAGCGCCACGTCGGCGGCCGGATCGGCCAACGCCGTGGCGAAGTCGGTGGCCCGGGTGCGGTTGGTGGTCCCGACCTCCATCAGGCGGGCCCCGGACTGGGCCATCACCTCGGGGATCCGGAAGCCACCCCCGATCTCCACCAGCTCGCCGCGCGACACGGCCACGCCCCGCCCACCGGCCAGCGCGGCGAGCACCAGGAGCACGGCCGAGGCGCAGTTGTTGACCACCATGGCCGCCTCGGCGCCACACGCCCGGGCCAGCAGGGCCGGTGCCCGGTCCTGACGCGAGCCCCGGGCGCCCGTGTCCAGGTCGAACTCGAGGGTGGCGTAGCGGTGCCCGCCGTCAGGGCCTCCGTCTGGGCCGCCGGCTGGCGGGGGCCACGGGGCGCGTCCCAGGTTGGTGTGCAGCAGCACCCCGGTGCCGTTCACCACGTCGGTGAGCAGCGCCCGGGCCGTGGCCCCGGCGTGGGCTTGGGCCCGGTCGGCCGCCGAGGCCGGGTCGCCGTCGGACACCGCCTCGGCCACCGCGGTGCGGGCGGCGTCGACCAACAGGGGGTGGGGCAGGCCGGTGTCGGCCAGTGACCGGGCGAGGCGGTCCACGCTGGGCGGCCGGTCGGAGGGGCTAGCGCCGGGAGATGCGTCGGGAGATTCGTCGGGGGACATGCGGTCGCGAGGATAGGCGTGCCGCTCCGGGGAGGTCCCCGCCGCGGGGACCGCGGGAGTGGGGCCGACCTAGCATGCGGCCGTGCTGCTGCTCCTCTTCCTGGTCTTCCTCGTCACGCCCATCGTGGAGCTGTGGGTCATCGTCCAGGTGGCCTCGTCGACCGGCGTGCTGAACGCCATCGGGCTGCTGGTGCTGGTCAGCGTGGTCGGGGCCTGGCTGGTCAAGCGGGAGGGCCTGGGCATCCTGCGTCGCATCGGCGAGGAGACCGCCGCGGGCCGGATCCCCGGGAGGGAGATCGTCAACGGCCTGCTCGTCCTGTTCGCCGGGGCCCTGATGCTCACCCCCGGCTTCGTGACCGATGCCCTCGGGCTGTCGCTCCTCTTCCCGCCGACGCGGGCGCTGATCCGCGGGCTGGCCACCCGGCGGTTCGCCCGGTCGGTGGCCGACGGGCGGACCAGCTTCCGGTACGGCTGGCGGGTCGGCGGCACCCACCACGTGGGTGGGGGCGTCCCCGGGCACGGGGGAGCGCACGGGGACGACATCCTGGACGCCGAGTCGTGGGAGGACGACCGGCCCGACGGTCCGCCCCGGCTGGGCGGCTGAACCCCGGCCGGGATCAGGCCTCGGTGGCCACCCCGTCGGCCTCGGCCCGCTCGTCGAGGTCGAGGGCCTCCTCGGCGGCGGCCAGCAGGCGGGCCGAACAGCCCGCCATGTCGACCGGCGGCGCCGCCTCCTCGACGAGGAGGTCCACCACGGACCGGTAGGAGTCGGCTGCCGGACCCTCGCCGAGGGCCACCGGGCGGCCCACGTCGCCGGCGGCGGCCACCGCCCCGTCCAGCGGGATGCTGCCCAGCAGCGGCGCCCCCACCTGGTCGGCCAGCGAGCCGCCGCCCCCGGCGCCGAACAGCTCGTGCCGGCTGCCGTCAGGGGCCACGTAGGCGCTCATGTTCTCGACCACGCCGACGATCCGCAGGTAGTTGGCCCGGCCCATGTTGGCCACCCGGACGGCCACCTTCTGGGCGGCCAGCGCCGGGGTGGTCACCACCAGCATCTCGGCCTGGGGGAGCATCTTGGCCAGGCCCATCTGCACGTCGCCGGTGCCCGGGGGCATGTCGATGAGCAGGTAGTCCATGGGGCCCCACGCCACGTCCTCGCAGAAGTGCTGGACGGCCCGGTTCAGGATCAGGCCCCGCCACATCAGGGCCGACTCCTCGTCCTCGACCAGGAAGCCCATGGACACGACCTTGAGCAGGCCGTCGCCGACCGGCACCTCGATGGGCTGGATCTTGCCCACCTCGGGCGACCCGCCGAGCCGGCCCTCGACGCCCAGCATCCGGGGCACCGAGAAGCCCCAGATGTCGGCGTCCATGACCCCGACGGTGAAGCCCCGGTCGGCCAGGCCGGCGGCCAGGTTCACGGTCACCGACGATTTGCCCACCCCACCCTTACCGGAGGCCACCATGAGGATGCGGGTGGTGGCCGGGACCTCGGTGTCGGGGGCGTTGCGGCTCACGTTGAAGCGGGCCCGGGCCATGGCCGTGGCCTTCTCCTCCGGGGTCAGCTCGTCCCAGGACAGGTGGACGGAGGCGACGCCGGGAAGGCCGCCCACCCGGGCCCGGACCTCGCGCTGGATCTGGGCGCGGAGCGGGCAGCCGGAGGTGGTCAGGGCGATGGTGACGTCGACCCGGCCGTCGTCGGCGACGGCCACCGAGCGGGCCATGCCCAGCTCCACGATGTCGGTGCCCAGCTCCGGGTCGATGACCCCGCGGAGCACGCCCATCACGTCGTCCTCGCTCGGCACCGGTGCCGGGGACGTGACCTGCTCGTCCATGTCCACAGCGTACGGCGGTCGGGCCGTGGGGATCGGGCCGTTGGGGTCGGGGGGCCGGTCGTCGGTACACTGGGGACAGACCACCATCGGGATTCCGGGAGGACTTCGATGATCACCCTGACCGACGACGCCACCAGCAAGGTGGGCCAGTTGATCGCCGCCGAAGACGAGGCCGGCCTCGCGCTGCGGGTCGCCGTGCGGCCCGGCGGCTGCTCGGGCTTCAGCTACGAGATGTACTTCGACACCGAGAGGGGCGCCGACGATCTCGAGGAGGCGTTCGGCGACGTCCGCGTCGTGGTCGATCCGTCGAGCGCCCAGCTCCTGGAGGGCGCCACGCTCGACTACAAGGACGGCCTGAACGAGGCCGGGTTCTCCATCGACAACCCGAACGCCCAGCGCACCTGCGGCTGCGGCCAGTCGTTCAGCTGATCCACCCCTGACCGATCGCCCGGCCGTCGAGGCCGGAGCGACCACCGGGCCGGCGCCGAGGCGCCGGTCCCCGTGGTTTTCGGGCCGGGTCGGCCCGGCCCGGTCGCCCGCTCAGGCCACCCATTCAGGCCACTGAGTCGAGCGCCCCGGCCACCTCGGTGGCGTCCATGGTGAAGTGGAGCGCGGCGGTCACCGTGCCGGTGGCGTCGGCCACCACCAGGCTGGGCTCGAAGGCCAGCCCGAGGGCACCCACCACCGGAGTCGGGGTGAAGTCGCCGGCGTCGGGCGCCACGTAGACTTCGGCGTGGACGGCCGTCCACGTCTCGCCGTCGGGGCGGTCCGCCAGCGCGTCGGCCAGCAGGCCGACCGTGGGGCCGCAGACGTCCTGCTGGCAGAACCGCGGCGTCGACACCAGCAGCACGGTCGGACCCGACCGTCTGATCGCCCGGTCGAGCGACGTGGCGTGGAAGCGGCACGGACCGCCGGCCAGGGTGCAGACCGGGTCCACGCCGCGGGGGTCGTCCAACGTCGGGGTGGCGACGGTCGGGAGCAGGTCGCCCACCTGCACCAGGGCCAGGTCGGCCGGATCGGCCAGGCGGAGGTGGTGGACGTCGGGCAGGGCGGTGCCGTCGACGGAGGCCTCGACCACGAAGTCGCCGGGGTCCGGGGCGGTGAACCGGAACGGGTAGTACGGCGTGGCCTGGCCGGCCCCGTAGCGGGCCACGGTGGCCGAGGCGACGACCGGGCCGGGGGCTCCGTCGGTGCCCGCCGCCCGGAGCACCAGGTCGACGGCGTCGGGTGCCTCGTCGACCAGCGGCCAGCCGTCGCCACCCAGCAGGACGTAGGGAGCCCGTTGGGGCGTTCCGGCGGCCAGCGCCGTCGGGGCCACGTACCCGTCGGCGAACCGGGCGCCCAGGCGGCTCGGACCGGAGGTGGCGGCCGCACCGGGGGAGGTCGTCGTCGGGGTGGTGGCCGATCCGCCGCCGCACCCGACGAGTAGTCCCGTTCCGGTGGCCGCGGCGAGGACGCCGAGGCCGGTGAGCACGCGGCGGCGCGTCGGGTCGGCCGGTGGGTGGGACCGGGGGAGACGGGGGACCATCGGCGCCGACCGTACCGGGGACGCGGCACACTCATCGGGTGGAGACCGGCCCCGCCATCCGCCTGACCGTCGACGGCGACGAGGTCGAGGTCCCCGACGACGGCGGCACCCTGCTGGACGCCCTGCGCGGTCCCCTCGGCCACCGGTCGGCCAAGGACGGCTGCAGCCCCCAGGGGCAGTGCGGCTGCTGCACGGTGCTGGTCGACGGCCAGCCCCGGGTGTCGTGCGTGACCCCGGTGCGCCGGGTGGCCGGCCGGTCCGTCACCACCCTGGACGGCCTGTCCGACGAGGAGGTGGCCCGGTGGACCGAGGCCTTCTGTGCCGCCGGCGGGAGCCAGTGCGGCTTCTGCACGCCGGGCATCGTGGTGCGCTTCGCCGGCCTGCTGGCCACCTCGCCCGACGATCCGCCGGACCGTGACCGGGCGGCCCGGGCGCTGCACGCCCACCTGTGCCGGTGCACCGGGTGGCAGACCGTGCTCGACGCCTGGGACCGGGGCGCGGGGGCCGGGACGGCGGTGGAGCTGCCGGCGCCGTCGGAGGATCGGGACGCCTCGGCGCGTCGGGCCACGATCGAGGGTCGGAGCCCCCAGGTGGTCGGCCCCGACGTGGTCCGGGGCCGGGGTGGGTTCGCCGCCGACACGGTTCCGGAGGGCTGCCTCGTGGCCGTGTCAGGTGATCGCGCGGCCGTGCCCGGTGATCGCGCGGCCGTGCCCGTCGATGGTTCGACGAGCGGGTGGGCCGACCCGGACGGCTGGGTGGTGGCCGAGACGCTGGCCGAGGCCCGGCGGCTGTCGGGCAAGGTCCAGGGACGGCGGACCACCGCCGAGGTGGTGCCTCCGCTGGAGGCCCCGTCCGGCGCCTGGGACGCCGTGCTGCGGACCTGCTGGGTGGAGCCGGCGCCGCTGGAGACCGATGCCGCCTGGTGCGAACCCGGTGGCGAGCCGGCCGGGCCGTTGGCCAACGGCGGGGCGTTCGGCGCCAAGGTCGACTCGCCGCTGCCCGCCGTGGCCCGCGCCCTGGCCGACCGTCACGGCCGTCCGGTGCTCGTGGCCCCGTCCCGGGAGGACACGGTCCGCCACGGCGCCAAGCGCCCGCCGGTGGCCGGCGGGGCGCGGGCCGACGGCACCGGGGTCCTGCACGTGGTCCGCACCCCGGGGATCGTCGAGGCGGTGGCCGCGGTGGCGCCGGGCCTCGAGGTCGTGGAGGTCGACGCGGCCGGTCCGCCCACCTCGTCGGCGCTCCGGGCCGCCGGGTGGGCCGAGGCGGTCGTGCTGCTGGCCGGTGCCGGAGCGACGGGACCGGGATCGCCGGTCCGGTCGCCGGACGGCGCCGAGGCCACGGCCACCGTCGTCGACGGCGGGGCCGGGATCCGGGTGGCCGTGCGGTGCGGGGAGGTCCTCGACGAGGTCGTGCTGCGGTCGTACTGCGTGGGCGCCGCCCACATGGCGTGGAGCTGGATCACCGCCGAGGGCCTGTCGGTCGACGCCGACGGCACGGTCCACGACCTGACCGTCCGGTCCTTCGGGATCGTGCGGGCCACCGAGACGCCGACCGTCACTGTCGAACTGGTTCACGTCGACGGCGCCCCCGTCAACGGCTCGGACGCCGTCTTCGCCGCGGTGGCCGCCGCGACCTGGCGCCATCTGGGCTGTCCCCCGGACCTGCCCGGAGGCTGACCGCCCGCTTCACGGCGGGCCGGGCGGGAGGCGGGCCGGCATGGCAGGCTGCGGCCCGGTTCGGCACCGGCCGCGCCCCGAGCATCGGAGTCCCGCATGAGCAAGCCCGTCGGCCCCTACACCCCGGTCGTGCGTGCCGGCGACCTCCTCTTCGTCAGTGGCCAGATCGGCATCACCGAGGGGGCCAGCGGATCGGGTCCCGTCACCGGGACGCTGGCCGAGGGCTTCGAGGCCCAGGTCGAACAGGCGCTGGCCAACTTCCGCGGACAGGTGGAGGCCAATGGCGCCACGCTCGACCAGGTGGTCAAGGTCAACGTCTTCCTGACCGACATGGGGAACTTCGCGGCCATGAACGAGATCTACTGCGGGGTGTTCGACGATCCCCGTCCGGCCCGGTCGTGCGTGGCCGTGGCCGCCCTGCCCATCGGCGCCCAGTTCGAGGTCGAGGGCATCGTCAGCGTTGCCTGAGGTCCACAGGGTCGGCTGAGGCCGACCGTTGGTGGGACGGGCCGCCGGGGCGTGCACCGGTCCGGCACGGGATGGCAGACTGCCCCCATGCTCGGTGCGGTCCTGATGATCCTGCTGCTCGTCGTGGTGATGCCCGTCGGCATCCTGGTCAGCGGGGCGGTCGCCGCGTCGCTCCTCGGCGGCCTGCTGAAGAAGGACGTGGACGCCAGCCACGAGGGCTCGGAACTGCTCGAGCTCTCCGAGGCGAACCCCTACGCCGGGCCCGCCGACTGAGGAGACCCCTCGACGGTCAGACGCCCCAGCGGCTCTGACCGAAGCGGTAGCCCACCGACCGGACGGTGTGGATCAGGCCGGCGTGCTCCTCGCCGAGCTTGGCCCGCAGGCGTCGGATGTGGACGTCCACGGTGCGGGCCCCGCCGTAGTAGTCGTAGCCCCACACCCGGCTCAGCAGCGTCTCCCGGGTGAAGACCTTGCCCGGGTGGGCGGCCAGGAACCGGAGCAGCTCGTACTCCATGTACGTCAGGTCGAGCGGTTCGCCGTCGACGGCCGCCTGGTAGGTCTCCAGGTTGAGGGCCAGTGGCCCGTACTCGACCAGGTCGGGCCGGGTACCCCGACCGGAACGGGCGAAGAGGTGCTCGATGCGGGCCCGCAGCTCGGCCGGGCGCAAGGGCGTCAGGCAGAAGTCGTCGAACAGGTCGTCGCGGAGCTCCAGGTCGGCCAGCTGTCCGCCGCCGACCAGCAGCAGCAGCGGTTGGAGCGGCGTCTCCACCTTGCGGAGGCGTCGGCACAGGGCGAAGGCGCCCTCGGGATCGGCGTCGGCCACCACCACGGCACCGGCCCAGCCGTCGTCCGGTTCGTCGGCCGCCGCGTCGGCGTTCGCCACGGCCTTCCACGCCCAGCCGTCCAGGTCGAGGCACTGGGCCAGCTCCGGCGGCGGCGGATCCGGGTAGACGAGGAGGGGTTCCATGGTGGCTCCGCGGGTCACCGGGGGCGTCCCGCGCTCCCATTCTGCCCGCTGCGACCGCCCGGTGCCCCGGTGGGGCCCGTCGGCTGGGAACCGCGTCTCACCAGTTCGGAAGGTACGTCTCGAGCTCGAACGGGGTGACCTGCCGCTGGTACTCGGACCACTCGGCCCGCTTGTTGCGCAGGAACCACTCGAAGATGTGGTCGCCGAGGGCGTCCCGGACCAGCGTCGAGGCCTCCATCTCGTCGAGCGCCTCGGCCAGGTCCACGGGGAGGTTCTCCACGCCCAGGTCCCGCTGCTCGCCGCGGCTCAGGTCGTACAGGTTCACCCGGGCCTCGGCCGGCAGCTCCATGCCCTGCTCCACGCCCCGCAGGCCGGCGGCCAACAGGACCGAGAAGGCGAGGTACGGATTGCAGGCCGGATCCAGGGCCCGGTACTCGACCCGGGTCGAGTCGACCTTCCCCGGCTTGGGGATGGGCACCCGGACCAGTGCGGACCGGTTGTCGCGGGCCCACGACACGTAACGGGGGGCCTCGTACCCCTCGTTGATCCGCTTGTACGAGTTGACCAGCTGGTTGGTCACCGCGGTGACCTCCCGGGCGTGGTGGAGCAGGCCGGCGATGAACGACCGGGCCACGTCGGACAGCCCGTCGGCGGCGTCCGCGTCGTGGAAGGCGTTGTCGCCGTCGCGGAACAGCGAGAGGTGGGTGTGCATGCCCGACCCCTGGACGCCGTTGAGCGGCTTGGGCATGAACGTGGCGTACACGCCGCGGTCCATGGCGATCTTCTTGACGGCCAGGCGCAGCGTCATGATCGAGTCGGCCATGGTCAGCGCGTCGGTGTACTGCAGGTCGATCTCGTGCTGGCTGGGGCTGTCCTCGTGGAACGAGTACTCCACCGGGATCGACAGCGCCTCGAGCATGTGCAGGGTCTGCTTGCGGAGGTCGGAGGCCACGTCGGTGGTGGTCAGGTCGAAGTACGAGGCCCGGTCCAACGGCACCGGCTCCGGACCACCGTCGGCGAAGTAGAAGAACTCCACCTCCGGGGCGCAGAACATCTCGAAGCCGGCGGCGCGGGCCCGCTCCAGGTTGCGGCGCAGCACCTGGCGGGGGTCGCCCTCGAACGGCGTGCCGTCCAGGCTGGTGATGTCGCAGAAGATGGTGCCCGACGGTTCGTCGGGGTCGGCCCACGGCAGCAGCTCGAACGTCGACGCGTCGGGACGGGCCAGCACGTCGCTCTCCTGGACCCGGCTGAATCCGTCGATGGCCGACCCGTCGAACTGCAGCCCCTCCAGGAACACCGCCTCGAGCTCGGCCGGGGAGATGGCCACCGACTTGTGGCGGCCCAGCACGTCGGTGAACCACAGCCGGATCAGGCGGACCCCGCGCTCCTCGACGGTGCGCAGCACGTAGTCCTGCTGGTCGCGGCGCCGGGCCTCGGGATCCGGTCCGGGTGGTGGGGAAGCCTCGTCGAACATGGCTCCAGCATGTGGTCCGCGTCGGCTGATCACCAGCGCGGGCGACGTCCGTTCACACGGCGTTCACAGACCGGGAACAGGTGCGAAACGGTGCCCCCCGTAGTTTGGTGGGCATCCGGCACCGAGGCCGACGACCTCGCCGACCCGACCCCACGAAAGGGAAGAAGACATGGCCATCAGGGCTGAGTACATCTGGATCGACGGCACCGAGCCGCTGCCCTACGTCCGCTCGAAGACCAAGATCCTCGACGACGCCTCGAACCTCCCCATCTGGGGCTTCGACGGGTCGAGCACCAACCAGGCTCCCGGCGACAACTCGGACTGCGTGCTGCGCCCGGTGTTCTCCTGCCCGGACCCGATCCGCGGCGGCGACGACATCCTCGTGCTCTGCGACGTGTGCCTTCCCGACGGGAACATGACCCCGCACCCGACCAACACCCGGGCCGCCTGCGTGGAGGCGTTCGAGACGTACGCCGACCAGGAGCCGATCTTCGGCATCGAGCAGGAGTACACGTTCTTCCTGGAGGGTCGCCCGCTGGGTTGGCCGGTGGAGGGCTACCCGGCCCCGCAGGGTCCGTACTACTGCGGCGTGGGCGCCATCGAGATCGCCGGCCGCGACATCGTCGAGGCCCACACCAAGGCCTGCATGGACGCCGGCCTGGCCATCTCGGGCACCAACGCCGAGGTGATGCTCGGCCAGTGGGAGTTCCAGATCGGCCCGGTCGACACCGTGGCCGTGGCCGACCAGGTCTGGATGGCCCGCTACCTGCTGTACCGCGTCGCCGAGAACTTCGGCGTGGACGCCTCGGTGGCCGCCAAGCCCATCAAGGGCGACTGGAACGGCGCCGGCGCCCACACCAACTTCTCCACCAACGCCATGCGCGAGGGCTACGACGCCATCATCACGGCCTGTGAGGCGCTCGGCGCCGAGGGCAAGCCCGCCGAGCACATCGCCGGCTACGGCATCGGCTCGGAGGAGCGCCTGACCGGCGCCCACGAGACGCAGCGCTTCGACCAGTTCAGCTACGGCGTGTCCGACCGCGGCGCCTCGATCCGGATCCCGTGGCAGGTCCACCTGGACCAGAAGGGCTACATCGAGGACCGTCGCCCCAACGCCAACATGGACCCGTACGTGGTGACCCGCCTCATCACGAACACCTGCTGCGAGGCCCTCGCCGGCTGAGCAGGCGTTCTCCGAGGCCTCGAGCCTCGCGATCGGAGCCCCCGGGTCGATGGCCCCGGGGGCTCCGCCGATTTTCGGCGGGCTTTCATGGCCGGGCCTTCGTGCGGTCTTCACGGGCTCCTCACCTTCGCCCCGCATCGTGTGGTGGTCGCTCGACGCGAGCGGCGGAATGACCCGATGACGAGAGGAATGACGATGACCCAGATGGACGACCTGACGAGTGAACCGACGGGGGACGTGACCGGTGACGGAGGCCGTCGACCGCGCCGCGTGCTGCGGATCGCCACGGCCGCCAGTTCGCTGGTGGCCGGCTCGGTGCTGGTGGCCACGCTGTCGCCGGTCGGCACGGCCGGCGCCCACCCTGCGGGGACCGACGAGCGGCCCGTGGTCGAACGGGCCGAGTCCGACGAGGCCGACGGGAAGCGCCGCGGCCGCATGGAGAACTCCCGCAGCGCAGATGGGGCGACGCATCGCCGCCACTTCGTGGGCATCGTGACCGAGGTGCTGGACCTCGACCGCGAGGCCCTCCGCGAGGCCCTGCGGGGCGGCGCCACCCTGGCCGACCTGGCCGACCTGGCCGGCGACCGGACCGACGAGCTGGTGGCCGAGCTGGCGGCTTCTGCCACCGACCGCATCGAGGGCGCCGTGGCCGATGGCCGCCTCACCCGGGAGCGGGCCGACGAGCTGCTGGCCCGGGTCGTCGAGCGTGCCGAGGCCCGCGTCCACCACGAGCGGCCGGCCCGCCCGATGGACCGTGGCCGTCACGCCGAGGGGCACGGGGCCGAGGGCCACGGGCATGGCCACCACGGGGACCACGACCGGCGCGGGACCGAGGCCGGTCAGGGGTCGTCGGTACGCTGATCCCATGGTCGGGGTCCGTCTGGCGCTCGTGCAGCTGAACGCGGTGGTGGGCGACCTCGACGGCAACGTCCGACGGATCCTCGACACGCTCGATGACGTGGCCGACTGCGACCTGGCCCTCTTCCCGGAGATGACGGTCACCGGCTATCCCCTCGAGGACCTGGTCCACAAGCCGGGCTTCGTGGCCCGCAGCCGGCAGGCGGTCGAGGCGGTGGCGGCGGCCAGCGGGTCGTGCGCCGTGGTGGTGGGCTTCGCCGACCACGGGCCGGACGGACCCGACGGGGCGGCACAGAACTCGGTGGCCGTGTGCCACGAGGGTCGGATCGTCGGCACCTATGCCAAGGAGTGCCTCCCCACCTACGACGTGTTCGACGAGGGCCGCGACTACGCCCCGGGCACCGGACCGCTGCGCCTTTACGAGATCGGCGGCGTCCGCGTCGGCCTGGCCATCTGTGAGGACCTCTGGGTTCCCGGTGGGCCGGTCGGACGCCTCATCGACGGCGGGGCCGACCTGGTGGCCACCGTCAACGGCTCGCCCTACCACCGCGGCAAGCAGGCGGCCCGGGAGGCGGTGGTGGCCGCCACCGCCACCTCGTCGGGTCGGCCGGTGGCCTACCTGAACCTGGTCGGCGGCCAGGACCAGCTGGTGTTCGACGGCGGGTCGATGGTCGTCGACCCTTCGGGCCGGGTCGTGGCCCGGGGACCCCGCTTCGACGAGGAGGTGGTGGTCGTCGACGTCGACGTCCCGGTCCACGACGACCCCGATCCGGCGTCGGCCCTCGAGGTGGTGCGGCTGTCGGGACCGGTGGCCCGGACCGAGTCCGTCGTGCCCCCGGTGCTCGCCCCCCTCGACGAGGACGCCGAGCTGTACGGCGCGCTGGTGACGGCCACCCGGGACTACGTGACCAAGAGCGGGTTCACCGACGTCTGCCTCGGGCTGTCGGGCGGCGTCGACTCGGCGCTGGTGGCCACCATCGCCGCCGACGCCCTCGGCCCCGAGCGGGTCCACGCCGTGCTCATGCCGTCCCGCTACTCGAGCGACCACTCGGTGGCCGACGCCGAGGCGCTGGTGGCCGCCCAGGGGATCGACGCCCACACCCTGCCCATCGAGGCCGCCCACGGGGCGTTCGCCGACGTGCTGTCGGCGACCCTCGACGGCGGCCCGACCGGCCTGACCGACGAGAACCTCCAGTCGCGGATCCGCGGCGTGCTGCTCATGGCGCTGTCCAACGCCCGGGGTTGGATGGTCCTGACCACCGGGAACAAGAGCGAGTCGGCCGTCGGGTACTCGACGCTGTACGGCGACACGGCGGGTGCCTACGCGGTGGTCAAGGACGTCTACAAGACCCGGGTCTACGACCTGTGCCGGTGGCGCAACGCCCGGGGGCCGGGGCTCGACGGGAACCCGGTGGTCCCGGAGTCCATCATCACCAAGGCGCCCTCGGCCGAGCTCCGGCCCGACCAGCGCGACGACCAGAGCCTCCCCCCGTACGACGTGCTCGACCCGCTGCTCGAGGCGTACGTGGAGGGTGACCGGACCCGGGCCGAGCTGGTCGCCGACGGCCACGACCCCGACCTGGTGGACCGGGTGGTCCGCCTCGTCGACGCCGCGGAGTTCAAGCGCCGCCAGACCCCGCTGGGCCCGAAGGTCACCACCAAGGGCTTCGGCCGCGACCGACGCATGCCCATCGTCAACCACTTCAGGGGGTGACCCGGATGTCCGACGAGCAGGCGAACCCGGTCGACGTGCTCACCACCGAGGCCGGGGTCCACGAGTTCACGCAGTTGGCCGAGCTGTCCGCGGCCCTGTCCGGCCGCCTGGCCACCTGGTCGACCGACGGGGCCGACCCGGCCTCGGCCGGGACCATGGCCTCGCTGGCCGCCCGCCTGGAGGAGCACGCCGGCTGGTGGCGGGACCGGATCCCCGAGTCGGTCCTCCTCGAGGCGGCCCGTTCCGAGGCCTCCGATTCGCCCCGGCTGGGCGAGGTGCTGGCCCGCCTCGACGTCGATCCCGCCGACCGGTCGGCGGCCGTGGTGCCCATCCTCGACGGCCTGGTGGTCCACCTGGTCGGCCTCGCCGGACGGCTGTCCCCGGTCGGCGACGCCCCGGCCCGACGGATCGTCCGCCTCGTCCTGGCCGACCTCGAGGACCGTCCCCGCTGACCCGATTCGTCGTCCGGTCCGGTCCCCACCGGGGCATCCGTGCCAGGGCATCCATGACAGGGCATCCGTGACAAGACGCCACGACGTCTCCATGATTCGTGACGGTGGTCACGTTTCCGCGTTGTGGTCCGGAGGGCCGTCGATAGGGTGACCGACGTTCGGGGGAAGGGGCGGCAACGGCGCCCACCCGACCCGCCGGCTGAGTTGACAGGCGAGTTGACAGGCGAACGATTCGGCGAGCGCCCGCCCCCGGTCCGGGGTCGACGCTCCCCCGGCTGGAGGAGACCACGGTGGCCAAGGAGCGGGTCGAACGGGACGAGGAGGACCTCGTCCGGCTGTACCTCACCGACATCGGTCAGTACCCACTGCTGACCAAGGAGGGCGAGGTCCGACTCGCCCAGCAGATCGAGGCCGGTACCGAGGCCCGGGCCGAGCTCGCCGCCAAGGGCGACGACCTGGCCCCGGCCCGCCGCCGCGAGCTGAAGCGCAACCTCAAGCGGGGCGAGGAGGCCGAGCGGACCTTCGTCCAGTCGAACCTCCGCCTCGTCGTCTCGATCGCCAAGAAGTACCAGGCCTCCGGGCTGCCCCTGCTCGACCTCATCCAGGAGGGCAACCTCGGCCTGATGCACGCCGTCGAGAAGTTCGACTGGCGCAAGGGCTTCAAGTTCTCCACCTACGCCACGTGGTGGATCCGCCAGGCCATCACCCGCGGCATCGCCAACACGGGACGGACCATCCGCCTCCCGGTGCACGCCGGCGACACCCTGGCCCGCCTGCAGAAGGCCCGTTCCCGCCTGGAGCTGAAGTTGGGTCGCCAGGCCACGCTGGCCGAGCTCTCGATCGAGGTCGAGATGCCGGAGGAGAAGGTCACCGAGGCCCTGCGCTTCGCCTCGGAGCCGCTGTCGCTGAGCGAGCCGCTCCGCGAGGACGGCGATGCCGAGCTGGGCGACGTGGTCGAGGACCGGGCCGCCGAGTCGCCCTTCGAGGTGGCGGCCACCGCGCTGCTCCCCGAGGAGATCAGCCGCCTCCTGGCCCCGCTGGACTCCCGGGAGCGCGAGATCCTCAAGCTCCGGTTCGGCCTGGACCGCGGCGAGCCCCGCACCCTCGAGGAGGTCGGGGAGCACTTCAACCTGACCCGGGAGCGCATCCGCCAGATCGAGGCCCGGGCCATGTCGAAGCTGCGGCATCCGAGCAGCGACACCGGCGCCCGCGACCTGCTGGCCGTCTAGCCCCCCGGTCCGGCCCGCCGCCGGACCCGCCCGGGAGAGACTGGCGGAGGTGGACGGGAATCGAACCCGCCGGACGGGGATCGCCCGTCCCACCCGCTTTGAAGGCGGGGGAGCCCACCAGGTACTCAGACACCTCCACCGGTGACGGTACGGCCCGCGTCGACGTGCGCCCAACCCGCGACCGGACCTAGCATGACGTCATGAAGAAGTTGCTGATGCTGGCCGTGCTGGGCGCACTCGTCGCCGTGGCCGTCAAGAAGGTCCGCTCGATCTAGACCGGTCCGGCGTCCGGCCCCCTGCCGGCGTCCCGGCCGAGTCGTCGGATCCCGACGACCAGGCCCGCCAGCACCAGCGCGGTCAGGCCCGTGGCCACCACCCAGTTCCGGTCGATGGGCACGCGGTCGCCCAACGGGACGGGGTTCTCGAACTCCCGGATCGGCCAGCCCCGGACCTCGGCGGCCCGTCGCAGCTCGCGGTCGGGGTTGACGGCCACCGGGTGCCCCACGGCCTCCAACATCGGGAGGTCTGTCCCCGAGTCCGAGTAGGCCCATGACCCGGACAGGTCGAGGCCGAGGCGACGGGCGAGGTCCCGGACGGCGTCGGCCTTGGCCGGCCCCTGGGCGTAGAACTCGACCTCGCCGGTGTAGCGGCCCTCGTCGTCGACCTCCGGACGGGTGGCGACGAAGTCGTCGACGCCGAGGTGTTCGGCCAGCGGGGCCACGATCTCGACCGGCGAGGCCGAGACGAGCACCAGGAGCCGGCCCTCGGAACGATGGTGGGCCAGCAGGTCGAGGGCCTCGTCATAGACGACGGGCTCGATGACCTCGGCCAGGTGGTCGCGGGCCAGGCGGCCGAGGCCCTCCTGCTCCCAACCGGCGGCGAGGCGCAACGCGGTCCGGCGGGCCCGGTCCATGCTCGCCTCGTCGGCGCCGAAGAACCGGAACAGCAGCTGCCCCCAGGCGGCGCGGACGGCCATGGGCGCGCTCAGGTAGCCGGCCCGGTGGAGGGCCGGGCCGTAGGCGGCCATCGACGCCCGGGCGATGACCGTCTTGTCGAGGTCGAAGAAGGCCGCCGCCGTGCCCGTCGTGGGGGGATCCGCTGCCACGGGACGATTGTCGCAGGCCCCCGATACCTTGCGCCCGTCGCCGTGGTCGGACACCTCGAGGGTCCACCGCCGCAGCGCCGCACCTCCCCCCATCGGGCCGTGGACGGCCCCGGACGGACGGCCGTCGATGGACGGCCACCAATCATCGGGGAGTGTGGTCATGCAGGTCTTCTGGTCGGTGAAGGGGGGCTCGGGGACGACCGTCGTGGCGGCGGCCACCGCCCTGTCCCTGGCGTCGTCTCTGGCGGGGTCGTCCCGTCGCGTGCTGGTGGTGGACCTGTCGGGCGACCTGCCCGCGGTGCTCGGGGTCGACGGCTCGGGTCCCGGGGTGGCCGACTGGTGCGCGGCCACCGACGGTGCCGGACCCGAGGCGCTGGACCGCCTGGCCGTGGAGGTGGCCGACGGTCTCCGGGTGGTGCCCCGGGGCGCGGCCGGATGGGCCGGCGCCGATGCCGGTCGGGTGGTCGAGTTGGCCGACCACCTGGGCTCGCTGGGTGGCGGGGGCGAGACGGTGGTGGTCGACGCCGGCGACCTCTTCTCCCTGGTTCCGCCGGTCGGTCCGCCGACGTCGCTGGTCGGGTCGTTGGCCGACGGAGCCGACCGTTCCGTCCTGGTCACCCGGGCCTGCTACCTGGGGCTGCGTCGCGTGGGGCGGGTCGAGTTGCGGCCCAGCGAGGTGGCCCTGGTGTCGGAGGCCGGCCGGGCGCTCGACCGCCACGACGTGGAGTCGGTGGTCGGGGCGCCGGTCACCGTGCGGATCCCGGTGGACCCGGCCGTGGCCCGGTCGGTGGACGCCGGCCTCCTGGCCCGACGGACCCCGCGTTCGTTGCTGCGGGCCGTGGCGGCCGCGTCGTGACGGTGACCGGAGCCCGGGTCGACGGCCTGGCCGCCCTCGTCGACGCGGTCCACGCCGAGGTCCTCGACGCCGACCGGGGGCGGCGTCCCCTGGAGGAGATCGTGGCCGACTCGGTGGCCCGACGCGAGCCGCTGCTGGGTGCGGACCGGCGGGCCGAGGTGGTGGACGCCGTGGTGGCCCGGGTCTCCGGGCTGGGCCCGTTGGAGGCCCTGTTCGACGACCCGGCGGTCACCGAGGTGATGGTGAACGGCCCGGGCCCGGTGTTCGTGGAGCGGGGCGGACGGGTGGAGGCCACCCCGGTCCGCCTCGGTGGCGAGGAGCTGGACCGGCTGGTCGAACGGGTGGTGGCCCCCACCGGCCGGCGGGTCGACCGGTCCAGCCCGTGGGCCGACGGTCGCCTCCACGACGGCTCCCGGGTGAACGTGGTGGTGCCGCCCATCGCCCTCGACGGGCCCTACGTCACCATCCGGCGCTTCGGCGACCGCTCCTTCGGGATCGACGATCTGGCCGACCCGCCGGTGGCCGAGTTGCTCCGTCGGATGGTGGCCGACCGCTGCAACGTGGTGGTCACCGGGGCCACCGGGTCGGGCAAGACGACGCTGCTCGGCGCCCTGGCCTCGGCGGTGCCCGACGGCGAGCGCCTCGTGGTGGTGGAGGACGCCGCCGAGGTGCGGATCGCCTCCGGGCACGTGGTGCGGCTCGAGGCCCGACCCCCCAACTGCGAGGGCGTGGGCACCGTCGACGTCCGCGACCTGGTCCGCAACGCGCTGCGGATGCGGCCCGACCGGATCGTGGTCGGCGAGGTGCGTGGCGCCGAGGCGTTCGACATGCTCCAGGCGCTCAACACCGGGCACGACGGCTCGTTGTCGACCTGCCACGCCAACGGCCCGGGCGACGCCCTCCGGCGCCTGGCCACCATGGTCCTGCTGGCGGCCGGCGGCCTCTCGGCCTCGGTGGCCGAGTCGATGGTGGCCGGCTCGGTGGACGCCCTGGTCCACGTGTCCCGACGCGGCTCGTCCCGGACGGTGACCGAGGTGGTGGAGGTGCGCCCGCCGGGTGCCGAGCCCGCGGTCCGGCCCCTGGTGGAACGGGGTCGGGTGCTGGCCGGCTCCGCACCGGCGGCCGGGGGGCGGTGGGGTCGATGACCGCCGTCGGCCTGTCGCTGGTCGGGTCACTGGCCGGGCCGCTGGTCGGTCCGCTGGCCGGTCCACTGGCCGGGTTGGGGGTGCTGGTGGCCGCCCGGGCGGTCGGCGGCGGGGTCGTGCCGACGCGCCGGCCGACCCCGGCGGCTCCCGATGACCGGATCCGATGGGCGGCGGCACGGGACCGGTGGCTCCCTGACCCGGTGGTCCGTCGACGGATCGACCGGGCGCTGCCCGATCTGGTGGACGAGATGGTCCGGTCGCTCCACTCGGGAGCCACCCTGGTGGGAGCGCTGGCCGAGGCGGCCCGGTCCGGTGGTCCGCTGGCCACCGACCTCCTCGGCGTGGTCGACGATGTCCGGGCGGGGGCGCCCCTCGGGACGGCCCTCCAGCGTTGGGAGCAGCGTCGACCGGGGACGCGCGTGGGGCAGTTGGCCTCGGCGGTCGACCTGGCGGCGGCCACCGGCGGCGAGCCGGCCCGCCTGCTGCTGACCGTGTCGGAGGCGGTGCGCGACGACCTCCAGGTGGCCGACGAGGCGCGTGCCCTGGCCACCCAGGCCCGTTCCTCGGCGCTCGTCGTCGCCCTGGCGCCGGTGGGCTTCGGCCTCCTCATGGCCCCGGGTGGGACGGCCGGCTTCCTAGGGAGTGGCCCGGGGGTGGTCGTCCTGCTGGCCGGCCTCCTCCTCGACGCGGTGGGGCTGTGGTGGATGTGGCGGATCGGGGGGTCGGAACGGTGACCCGCGTCCCGGACGGCCTGTCGTCCCTCCTCCCGCCGGCCACCTGGCCCCTGGCCTGGGCGGTCCTGGTCCTGCTGGTGGCGTTCCGTGCCGTGGGGGCCCCGCACCGCCTGGGCGGTGTGGGTCGACCCGCTGGGCGGCCGTCGGGCCCCGGCCCGGTGACGCGCCTCGGTGGGTTCGTCCGTCGGTGGGGACGCGGTCGATCGGACGTGGACGGCTCGGTCGGCGGGCGATGGCCGGGGCTGGAGGACCGGACGGTGGGCTGGGCGGTGCTCGTGGTGGCCGCCGCGGTGGTGGTCATGCCGGTGGTCGCCCTGCCGGCCGGGGGTGCGGTGGTCGCCCGGCCGTGGTGGCGCCGTCGCGTCGCCGAACGTCGACGGATCGAGGCGGTGGCCGCCGAGCTGCCGTGGCTGGCCGCCCTGGTGAGGATCGGCGTCGGGGCCGGGCTGCCGGTGGGCCGGGCGCTGGAGGAGGCGGCGCGACGGGGACGGGGTCCAGCCGCGGCCGCCGTACTCGAGGCGGTGGAACGGACCGCCCGGGGCGGATCGCTGGCCGACGCCGTCGACGGGCTCCGGGTGCCCTTCGGCGAGGACGGGCGCCCGCTGGTCGCCGCGCTGACGGCGTCGATCCGCCACGGGGCGCCGATCGGCCAGGCGCTGGACGCGGTGTCGGCCGACCTCCGGCTCCGGGCCCGGCGACGAGCCGAGGTCCGGGCCCGCCGGGTCCCGGTGCGGATGCTCTTTCCGCTGGTCACCTGCATCCTCCCGGCCTTCGTCCTGCTCTCGGTGGTCCCGTTGGTGGCCACCTCGCTGCGCGACCTCGGGGTGGGTGCCTGAGCGTCCGGACCCCGGCCCCCTTTCGACCCTCCTTCCCGCC
>JAERSW010000057.1 GCA_016845305.1 Acidimicrobiales bacterium | reverse complement strand
CCAGGAGGCCGAAGATCAGGGCCAGCCACCCGCCGAAGAACGTCGAGCCGGACTCGGCCACGTAGTGGGCGACGACCTCGGCGGACGTCGAGTCGGACACCGACGGCGGTTCCTCGCCGAGGAGCAGCCAGCCGAGCATGCTGCCGAGCATGGAGATGGCGCCGAACAGGGCACCGAAGCGCTGGATGAAGCGTTGCAAGGGGGACTCCTCCCGCCGGTGGCGGGGACCCTCTCCCCGCCGAGGTACCCAGCCTCGCGCAGCGCGATCGGCTGGGAGGGGGATCGCCGACCGGTGGGGTGGTCGTGCGGCTTCCCGGTTGGTGGCCGAGCGGAGCGGACCCGCGGGCAGAGGTGCCCGCGGGTCCGCTGCCCGCGGCCGGGGTCAGGCCGCTGCGCCCGCCTTGCGGAACATGAAGATCCCGGTGACGAACATCCACGGGGCGAACACCAGGAAGCCGATGAAGGAGATCGGGTGGGGGATCACGAGGATGAGGACCGTGGCGTAGCCGACCCAGGCCAGCCACGACGGGATGAGCCCGGTCTGTTTCGCCGAGGCGCTCACGCTGACCGTGATGAGGACCATGCCGAAGAGGAAGGGCAGCCAGAGGTACTGGAGCATGGCGCTGACCGCCACCACCGCGGCGACGGGCATGTGCTCGGCGGCGTCGAGGAGCGCCACTCGGGACGCGGCGTCCACGGCGATGCCGACGGCGATGAAGACGGTGCCCACGGCGGCGCCGGGGGCCAGGGTGGTCACGCCCCGTTCCCGGAGGGCGTTGGCGGTCCACAGGCCTCCGAAGAGGGCGAGGAGTCCGATGACCATGCCCAGCCAGACGCCGAGAAAGGCCCCGTCGCCCAGGTCCACCCAGTGGGCGACGACCTGCTCGGTCGACAGTTCGGACACGTCCGGCGGCTCGTCTTCGACGAAGCTGAGCAGGAAGGCGCCCAGGATCGAGAGGGAGATGAACAGGGCGCCAAAGCGCTGGATGAAGCGTTGCAAGGAAGTCCCCTTCCGCCAGTGGCGGGGACCCGCTCCCCGCCGAGGCACACAGCCTCGCGCGGATCCGCGTCGTGGGGGGGGGAATCGGTCGGCGCGTCGGCTCGGGACCTGGAGCCCGGGGTCGGATTCGAACCGACGACCTGACGCTTACAAGGCGCCTGCTCTGACCAACTGAGCTACCCGGGCTTCGACGGCGCGGTTCGTGGCGCGTCATGGCTGTGCGCCGCGATCCCCGTCGTTCTCAGGGTACTGACCGCCTCCGGATCGCCGGTGGGGCCGCCGTCGGCCGGTCACCGGCGTGGAGTCGAGGCCGACGTTGACCCGTTCGTGGGGGCGCGGGTTCCTGACCGGGGCCGAGACGAGGGCCGACCACGGATCTGGCCCCTGCGGTGGAACGGCACGGCATCGGGGTCGGAGCGCCATTCGATGATCTCGCCAGGAGGTTCCAGATCACTGTGGCAATCGCTAGTCATTGGCAAGAGAGCGCCCTCAAAGACGATCGTCAGGCTTGGTGTTGATCATTCCAATAGAATGAGTTGGTGATCTTGGCAACCGAAACTGGTGGCTATCCGACTCTTCTAATCTTGGTGGTATGGGCCTGTGTGATCGGCGGTATCTGGCTCGGTTACACCAAGTTTCGAGACGCGCTGTCTGTCAGGGGGAAAGTTGGGGCAGTGCCGAGTGTTCTTGCATTTGTCGCGGCGTGCCTGTTGAGCAGTGTCTTCGCCATCTGGTTCGCCGGTCGGATGTTCCTCCTCCTCACGCGCTGGTTGAGTAAGCGGTACGGGTAGGGGACAAACTGTGCTCTCGAATTCCCGAGCAGTCCGAGTCGTGGCCAACGAGCACCCGCGTGAGACGCCACTCGATGCAGGCCCGGCACAGTGTCCCCAACTGGAGGCTGAACTTGAAGAGCGCTTTGCTGCTCGATATGGGTCCAGTGAGGATCTGGCCAACGAAGTGGCTCTGAACGCATTCGAGGCTGAGTGGTTGGCTACTGAGTCAGCGGTCTACTACGTCTGGCCGAGCGCGGGACTCCTCTTCAGATTGGCTTGGCCTGACGTCACCAAGGTGTCGGTCAGTGGGGCGTCGCGTGTGGCGCCTGTTCGTGGAGGCAAGGTCAGGACGGTCACCTTCGTGACAAGGTCGGGTCGGGCCATCCAAGTCGTGACCGGGTCTATGGCCGCCAAGGCACTTCACAAGATTGCGAAGCGGCGTCGGTGAGATTCGTGAATGACCACTCCTCTGGCTTAATGGTCACATGAGCGGTAGGGCGGATGAGCGTCGTCTTCGCAAGTACACCCGTGAACTTGGAGACGTAATCCTGGCGAGGCTGTCGAGCGATGAGTTTCAAGAGATTCTTGCGGTGAGTGATGCGGCCAGGATCGACCGGTCGGAGACGTTGACCAAGTTCTTCACCACTCAGTACTCGATCGTGACGCGAGAAGTGGCTGCAGTCGCGCGCGCTGATGGCTGTGAAGCCCTTTTCAAGACCAATGCATCAGACTTATTTACCCGGGCATACAGGGCCGTGATCGGGTCTGTCTACGGTGACATGGTCGCTGAGGCTGCAGTCCAGGAAGCGCTGCGTCAGGCTGCATCGGAAATGAATGATCCCGGTGGCCCGATGAACCCGGGTCCGCTCCTCATTGAGGGTTCAGGCGTGCTGCTCGAACTCGAGCGAGATCTGCAAGCCGACATCTGGATACGTGCCCACGGCGAGTGTTGTGTCATGACCATGCCAGAAACTGGTGACTTCGTGGACTACTTCCGATGGGAACGGATCGACTGGGTCTATCTCCCTCATCACGATCCCGAGAACTTGCTGATCCGTTTCAAGCCCCACCGAGCTCTCAGTGCTCCTGTGAGCAATTGGCGACGACTCTGTGAGGAGCAGGGACTCGAGTTCAGGTCACTGGGTCCGTAGTCGCAAGTCGTTCGGTCCGGAACCGAGGGCTCCTGCCAGTACAGCGCTCGTAATCGAGGGACTCAGAGCGACGGCGCTGCAGCGGTTCCTCTCTTGAACAGTTGAACTGGAAGCGGGAGTCTTGTCTTTCCGGGAATCGACCGCGTTCCAAGAATCGTCGTTTCGCGTTCCAGCCTCTGAGGGTGGCGGTCGCCTGACCTGTGGTGACGCCATTTCGCGCCATCCCCTACCCGGGCTTCGACTGCGCGGTTCGTGGCGCGTAATGGCTGTGCGCCGCGATCCCCGTCGTTCTCAGGGTACTGACCGCCCCCGGATCGCCGGTGGGGCCGCCCGGCCGGTGGGAACGCCTACCGTCGTCGCCGATGAGGGTCGAGGTGGACGGCGGCGAGCTCTGGTACGAGATCGACGACGGGGGCCATCCGGGCGACGACCCCGACCGGCCCACCCTCGTCCTCCTGCACGGTTCGCCGGGGAACTCGGACCACTCGGCGTTCAAGCCCGCCTTCGCTGGCATGGCCGACGCCGCCCGGATCGTCTACCTCGACCTCCGGGGTTGTGGGCGTAGCGACCTGCCGTCCGAGGGCGCCTTCAGTCTCGAAGGGTGGGCGGACGACCTCGTCGGATTCTGCTCGGCGTTGGGCATCCGGCGG
>JAERSW010000056.1 GCA_016845305.1 Acidimicrobiales bacterium | reverse complement strand
TTCCGCAGGAACGGGTTGGCGTCCAGCATCTCGGTACGGGCCGACACCTGGATGTCAGCGGCCGACCAACCCAGCTGGCACGGCTGCGTGCACATGTCGGCACCGAAGGCCGTGAAGCCCTCCTCCTGCTGGTGGTTCTCGCCACCCTCCTTGCCGAGCGGGTTCGAGTCGTCGAGGACCGCCTCGACCGACAGCCACAACACGTTGTCACCGGGCACCAGCACCGTCAGGTACGAAGCCGGCGACCACGTGTACAGGATCCCCGGCTCGCCGTTGTTGACGCGGTTCACCATCTCGGCGAACAGGGCGTCGTACTCGGCCTTGGTCTCCTCGAAGTTGTCCCACGGCTCGGTGCCGTTGCCGAACGCGATCTGGTTCTCCATGATGTCGTCACAGGTCCACGACTCCGGGCAACCCAGGATCTCGGCCTTGCCGTTGCCATCGCTGTCCAGCTGGCTGTACAGCGCCGGATCCCGGTTGATCTGGTCGACCGACACGATGTCGTTGGCCTCGGCCCACGTCTTGGTCACCAGGAAGCCCTGCACGCCGGAATCCTGGAACAGGCCCGGCACGGCCTCCACGTAGTCACCCACGAGGCTGCCGTCGGTCAACTGGTTCTCGAACCACGAGAAGTGCATCGGGTACCACGAGTTCGCCCAGAAGTCACACGAACCCTCGGCCATCGCCGTGTACGCGTTGCTCGGGCCCAGCTCGATGTCAGCCGGATCCGAGATCTCGTAGCCAGCCTCCTGGAGGATCTGACGCACGATCTCGGCCTGCACGTACCCCGACGCCCAGTTGCCGCGGCACTGGACGAACGACTGGCCCTCACCCGGCAGCGCGGCGGCCGACTCGTCCGAGCCGTAGGCGCCGTCGCCGATGTCGTCGTAGGTGACGGTGAACGCCGTACCGAAGTACTTGGCGTTCAGGGCGTTCAGGGTGCCGTCGTCCTTCATGGACTGGATGGCCTCGTTGAACGGACCGACCAGGTCGCTGCCCTCGGTGAAGGCCCAGCCCAGCGGATCGCTCTGCAACGACTCGGGCAGGAGGTCCACCGAGTCGGCGTTCTCGCCCTGGTAGCCCTGACCGGCCACGTCGTCCATGATCACGGCGCACACGTCGCCGGCGATCAGGGCCTGCACGGCGAAGGCGAACGACTCGAAGGCCACGATCCGGTCCTCACCGGTGATCTCGGCCGTCAGGTCGTAGTTCGTCGTTCCGGTCATCGAACCGGCATCGCAGTCCGAGGCCTCGAGGTCGGCCCGAGAGGTGATCTCGGTGCTTCCCTTGGCGACCAGGATCTTCTGCTCGGTGCTGATGAAGCTGATCGAGAAGTCGACGACCTCGTCGCGCTCCTCGGTGATGGTGATGCCACCACCGGCCATGTCGAACTGGCCCTGGCCCGTGGCGATGATCGTGCCGTCCCACGCGAACTCCTGGAAGCTCGGAACGCAGTTCAGGCGGGCACACACCTCGTCCATAGCGTCGTAGTCCCAGCCGGTGGCCACGCCGGTGTCGGCGGGGATGTAGGCGAACGGCAGGTAGGCGTTGTCCACGGCGATGGTGACGACGCGGCCGCCCAGGTCGGGCAGCACCACGGCGCGCTCGCCGGGCACCGTCGGCACGCTGATGGCACCGCTGATGACCTTGGCCTTCAGCTCCTCGAGCTGCGGGACGATGTCGTCGATGAAGCCACCGGTGGTGGCGTAGCCGACGCCGTCGATGGCCAGGTCGAACGACTGGCCGCCCGCGGCGAAGGTGCCGTCGCCCACGGCCTTGATGGCCTCGTACACGGCCACGTCGACCCGCTTCAGCATCGAGGTCATGATGTGGTCGCGGACCGACTCGTCGGACGTGTTGTACTGGTCCGAGTCGACGCCGATGGCCCACACCTTGGAGCCCGAGCTGTCGGAGTGGCCCTTGGCCGCCTCGAAGAGGCCGGCGCCGGTGCCGCCGGCAGCGTGGTACACGATGTCGGCGCCCTTCTCGTACATCGACTGGGCGATCTCACGGCCGCGGTCGGGGGCGTTGAAGCCGGAGAAGTCGGGCGGGTCGGAGACGTACTCCACCATCACCACGGCGTCCGGGTTGGTGGCGGCGACGCCGGCCACGAAGCCGGCCTCGAACTTGCCGATCAGGTCGATGGTCACGCCACCGATGAAGCCGATCTTGCCCGTGGTGCTCTTCAGGCCGGCGGCGGCGCCGACGAGGAACGAGCCCTCGTGCTCGGCGAAGCCCAGGGAGGCCACGTTCGGGGCGTCCACCCAGCCGTCGATGATGCCGAAGTTGACGTCCGGGTACTCGGCGGCGACCTCGGTCATGGCGTCGCCGAACAGGAAGCCGACGCCGAAGACGATGTCGTTGCTGTCGGCGGCGAGGCGCAGCAGCTCGGCCCGGTTGGAGCCGTCCGCGTTGGGCGACACGTCGGAGACGTTGGCGCCGAGCTCGTCGGCGGCACGGCTCAGGCCGGCGTAGGCGGCGTCGTTGAACGACTGGTCGCCACGGCCGCCGATGTCGAACACCAGCATGGCGTTGACCGGCTCGGCCGGCGGCTCGGGGGCCTCGGTGGCCGCCGGGGCCTCGGTGGCCGCGGGTGCCGCGGTGGTCGCCGCTGGTGCGGCATCGTCACTGTCACTGCCGCACGCCGAGACGACCAGGGCGAACCCCAGCATCACGGCGAGCAGGCGGGTGAGTCGCTTGCTCATGAACCCCTCCGGTTCGTCGTCGCATCGTTGCGCCGCGGAGCGACCCCAGGCCGCCCGCGGGACCGACGACCGTAGTCCGTCCTGTGACGAAACGCACATGACGGGCTGGCTAACGTCGCCTGGTGCCCGGTTCCGCTGCCACCACCGAGCGACATCTGGCCGACGTGGTGGTCACCTGCGACGACGTCGGTGCCGTGCACGCCCCGGGGGTGGTCGACGTCTCCGACGGTCGGATCGTGCGGGTCGGCTCCGTCGATGGTGCCCCGCCCGTCGACGGGCCCGTCCACGACCACGGCGGGCTGCTCATGCCCGGCCTCGTCAACGCCCACGCCCACACGCCCATGACGCTGGTCCGGGGTGCGGGCGACGGGCTGCCCCTCCAGCGGTGGCTGACCGAGGCCATGTGGCCCCGGGAGGGACGCATGACGCCCGACGACGTCTGGTGGGGGATGGCCCTCGGGTCGGCCGAGATGCTGGCCGCCGGGGTCACCACCAGCTGCGAGATGTACCTGTTCGAGGACGCGGTGGTCGACGCGGTGCGGGCCTCGGGCGGACGTCTGGTGGTCACGCCGGCCGTGCTCTCGGTCCTCCACGGCGACGCCTTCGGAAGCGACGGGGACCGCCTCGACGCCATGGCCGCCTTCCACGCCGAACACCACGATCCGGCCGGTCGGATCACCGTCGGGATCGCCCCCCACTCGGCCTACGACCTCGGCGTGGAGCGCGTCGCCCTGCTGGCCGGCCTGGCCCGCGACCTGGACGCGGTCCTCCACGTCCACGTGGCCGAGACCCGCGAGGAGAGTGCACCGCTGGAGGCCGAGCACGGCTGCAGCATCGTGCGGATCCTCGACGACGCCGACGTCTTCGGCGGTCGGGTGCTCGTCGCCCACGCCGTGTGGGTCGACGACGACGACATCGCGGTGCTCGCCGACTCCGGGGTGGCCGTGGCCCACTGTCCGGTCAGCAACATGAAGCTCGGCTCGGGGATCGCCCCGGTGGCGGCCATGCTCGACGCCGGCGTCACCGTGGCCCTCGGCACCGACGGTCCGGCCTCCAACGACACCCTCGACCTCTTCGAGGAGGTCAAGGTGGCGTCGCTGCTGGCCCGGGTCGACGCCCTGGACCCGACGCTGCTGCCCGCCGGGCAGGTGCTGGCCATGGCCACACGCCATGGAGCCACCGCGGTGGGACTCGACGACGTGGGATGCCTGGCCCCGGGGATGGCCGCCGACCTGGTCCGCATCGACCTGGACCATCCGTCGTTCACACCGGTGACGTCACCGGACGAGTTGCTGGCCCACCTGGCGTGGTCCGGGTCGTCCCGATCGGTCACCGACGTGTGGGTGGCCGGCGAGAAGGTGGTGGCCGACGGCGAGGTCCTCACCGTCGACGTGGCCCGGGCCCGCGCCGAGGTCCAGCAGCGGGCCCGACGCCTGGCCGCGGGCTAGGTGAGGCGGGCGGCCGTCCCGGCCAGCAGCGCCCGGACCGGCTCGGCCGCCGCGGCCATGGCGGCCCGGATGTCGTCGAGGCCCAGCGGCTCCTCGTTGCTGCCGGCAGCGGGGTTCGACACCACGCCGACCGAGGCGTAGGGGAGGCCCGACTCGACGGCCAGGGCCACCTCCGGGCAGCCGGTCATGCCGACCAACGTCGCTCCGGCGGCCCGGTACATGCGGATCTCGGCCGGCGTCTCGAACCGGGGACCGTTGGTGCACACGTAGGTGCCCCCTTCGACCAGTGGGATGCCGGCCTCGGCCGCAGCGGCGCGGACCTCGGCCCGGAGCGCCGGGTCGTACGGCTCGGTCATGTCGGTGTGGACCACCTCGTCCTCGTGGAAGGTGCCGATCCGACCGTGGGTGGCGTCGATGAACTGGTCGACCAGCACCAGGTCGCCGAGCCCGAGCGCCGGGTCGATGGCGCCGCTCACCGCGGTGGCCACCACCGCCGTGGCGCCGGCGTCGCCGATGGCCCGGACGTTGGCCCGGTAGTCGATGCGGTGGGGCGGGACCCGGTGGCCGGTGCCGTGGCGCCGCAGGACGACCACCGGTGAGCCGTCCAGGCGGCCCCTGGTGATCGGGACCTCGCCGTAGGGGGTGGCGACGACGTCGGGGTCGGCCTCTTCGAGGTCGGACAGGCCGTCGAAGCCGCTGCCGGTGATCAGGCCGAGCACGCTCGGACGCTACCCGTCGTCACCGGGGACCTCCGGGAACGGGCCGCCGGGGGACGTGTCGTCAGGTGACGCGGTGCGTCAGCTGTTGCGGCCCATGTTGGGCTTGCGACCGTGGTTGGCCTTCTTGCGGCGGGCGTTGGCCTTCTGCCGGGAGGTGCGCTTCGACATGGCCGTCAGGGTAGCGGGAGGCCTTCGGCGTTCCCCCGGGGAGGCCGGGGTGCTGCCGGTCGGGGGTCACGGTCCCGTCGGGGCCCGGTCGGCACCTCGTAGCCTGACCCGCCGGCCCGTCGCCGAACTGACGGACCCGAGGGGCCCCGTCGGCCCGAGGAACGACGCGACACCGCCGAGGAGGCAGCACCGCCGTGGAACGGTTCGGATTCGTGGGCCTGCCCAACGCGGGCAAGTCGTCGCTCTACAACGCCCTGGCCGGCGGGGGTGCCCTGGCCGCCCCCTACGCCTTCGCCACCACCGACCCCAACATCGGCGTGGCCAAGGTCCCCGACGACCGCCTCGACCGCCTGGCCGCCATGAGCGCCTCGCGCAAGGTCGTCCCGGCCAGCGTCGAGTTCGCCGACATCGGCGGCCTCGTCGAGGGTGCGTCGCAGGGCGAGGGCCTGGGCAACAAGTTCCTGGCCGGCATCCGCGAGGTCGACGCCATCGTCTTCGTGCTCCGGGCCTTCCGCGACGGCGACGTGCCGGGCCCGTCCGATCCGCTGGAGCACCTCCGCATCGTGGAGGTCGAGCTGGCCCTCGCGGATCTCGACACCGCCGAGAAGCAGCTCGACAAGCTGCGCCGGGCCGCCAAGGGTGATCCGTCGCTCGGGCCGGCCATCGCCGCGTTGGCCGAGGCCGTCGACCTGCTCGGCGAGGGCGTGCCGCTGTACCGCAGCGACATGGGCGCGGCGGCCCGGGCCGAGCTGACGCCGTTCTTCCTGCTGACCGACAAGCCGGTGCTGGCCGTCGTCAACCTCGACGAGGAGCAGGTCATGGACCCCGACGAGGTCCTGGCCCCGGTGGTCGCCGAGCTGGACGGCGCCGAGGTGATCGGCATGTGCGTGCAGCTCGAGGCCGAGGCGGCCCTGCTGCCCGAGGCCGACCGGGTCGAGATGCTCGAGGGGCTCGGCCTCGGCGAGGGGGCACTGCCCGTCTTCGTGCGGGCCGCCTATCACCTGCTGGGCCTGCGGACCTTCTTCACCACGGGCGAGAAGGAGAGCCGGGCGTGGACGTTCCGGGCCGGCTCGTCGGCGCCGGAGTGCGCCGGGCGGATCCACACCGACTTCCAGCGGGGTTTCATCCGGGCCGAGACGATCCGGTGGGACGTCCTGCTCGACCAGGGGTCGATGCCGAAGGCCCGTGAATCGGGGCTGGTGCGCAGTGAGGGCAAGGACTACCGGCCCGAGGACGGCGACGTCATGGAGTTCCGCTTCAACGTCTGACGGGTCGGTCCACCCGCCCGTCGGCGGCGTGGGGACCTACCATGCGCGCCATGCCGTGGCTGGTGCGAGGCGACCGGGTCCTGGCCAGCCTCGAGGTGGCCGACTCCCCGGGTCGGCGTGTGCGGGGCCTGCTGGGCCGCCCGTCGTGCGACGGAGCCCTGCTGCTCCGCCCGGCCCGGTCGGTCCACACGGTCGGCATGCGCTTCGACCTCGACGTCGCCCACCTGGACGCCGAGATGCGGGTCGTGCGCACTGCCCGCATGGCCCGCCATCGGCTGGGTCGGCCCGTGCGCGGTGCCCGCTCGGTGCTGGAGGCCGAGGCGGGCAGCTTCGAACGCTGGGGCCTGGCCGTCGGCGACGAGTTGGCCGTCCGCGCTGGCTGGGAGCAACAGGAACAGGCGGGGGCGTCATGACCGGCCGCCTCGTCCTGGTCGCCACCCCCATCGGCAACCTCGGCGACCTGTCGCCCCGGGCCGTCGAGGCGCTCTCGGCGGCCGACCTGGTCGCCTGCGAGGACACCCGCCGCACCGGTCGCCTGCTGAAGCACGCCGGCGTCGAGGGAGCCGACCTGCTGCGCCTGGACGCCCACACCGAGGAACGCTCGGCGACCGTCGTCGTCGACCAGATCGCCGCCGGCGCCACGGTGGCGCTGGTCTCCGACGCCGGGATGCCCGCTGTCTCCGACCCCGGGGAACGGGTGGTCGGGCGGGTGGTGGCCGCCGGCCTGACCATCGAGGTGGTGCCCGGCCCGTCGGCGCCGGTGGCCGCCGTCGCCGCCAGCGGCCTGCCCACCGACCGGTGGACCATGGAGGGCTTCCTACCCCGCCGAGGTGGTGCCCGGACGGCTCGTCTGGCCGAGCTGGCGGTCGAGGAGCGGACCATGGTCGTGTTCGAGTCGCCGCACCGCCTGGCCGCCACCCTGGCCGACCTGGCCGACGCCCTCGGCGCCGACCGGCGGGGCGTGGTGGCCCGCGAGATGACGAAGCTCCACGAGGAGTTCGTGCGCGGCACCCTGGCCGAGTTGGCGGCCTGGGCCGACCAGCCGCCGAAGGGAGAGATCGTGCTCGTCGTCGAGGGGGCACCGCCGCCCGGCGAGGCCGACGACGACCGGGTGCGGGCCGTCGTGGCCGAGGCGCTGGCCGCGGGAGCGTCGACCCGCGACGCCGCCGACGAGGCCGCCCGCCGCCTCGGGGTGCCGCGTCGGCGCGCCTACCGGTTGGCGCTGGAGGCCGCCGCCGACTGAGCGGCCACCACCCGGGGCCCACCGGTAGCCTCGGCGCCATGGCCGACCCCTCCGCCACCGACGAGCGCGCCGGCACGGCCGTCCTCGTCGCCGTGGCCTGGCCCTACGCCTCGGGGTCCCGCCACCTCGGCCACCTGGCCGGCGCCTACCTGCCCGCCGACGTGTACGCCCGCCACCAGCGCCTCGTGGGCAACCGGGTCCTCATGGTCAGCGGCTCGGACGTGCACGGCACCCCGATCACCGTGCGGGCCGATGCCGAGGGCGTCACCCCGGCCGACATCGTCGACCGGTACCACGCCGAGTTCGTGGCCGACTGGGACCGCCTCGGCATCAGCTGGGACCTCTACACCTCGACCGGTACCGAGAACCACGCCGCGGTCACCCAGGACCTCTTCCTCCGGCTCCTCGAGAACGGCCACATCGACCGCCGGACCAGCGAGCAGTACTTCGACGCCGAGGCCGACCGCTTCCTGCCCGACCGCTACATCGAGGGCACCTGCCCGCACTGCGACTACGCCGAGGCCCGCGGCGACCAGTGCGAGGACTGCGGCCGCACCCTCGACCCCGAGGAGCTGGTCGACCCCCGGTCCAAGATCACCGGATCGACGCCCGAACTGCGGGCGACCGAGCACTTCTACCTGCGCCTCTCGGACTTCACCGAGGCGTTGGGCCGGTGGCTGGACTCCCGGGAGGGATGGCGCCGCCACGTCCTCAACTTCTCGAAGGGCTGGGTCGACGAGGGCCTCCAGGACCGGGCCATCACCCGCGACCTGGACTGGGGCATCGAGCTGCCCGTCGACGACCTCGGCCCCGGCAAGCGCATCTACGTGTGGTTCGAGGCCGTCATCGGCTACCTGTCGGCCGCCAAGGAGTGGGCGCAGCAGCGTGGCGAGCCCGAGGCGTGGCGGCACTGGTGGGAGGACCCGGCGGCCCGGGCCGTCTACTTCATCGGCAAGGACAACATCCCGTTCCACACCATCATCTGGCCCGGGATGCTGCTCGGGTACGGCGGCCTGAACCTGCCCACCGACGTGCCCGCCAACCAGTACGTCACCTTCAAGGGCGGCAAGGCGTCGGCCAGCCGCGGCGTGGGCCTGACCATCGGCGAGGGCCTCGACCTGTTCCAGGCCGACGCCCTGCGGTACGCCCTGGCCGCATCGCTACCGGAGCAGAGCGACACCGACCTGTCGGTCGACGAGATCGGGCGTCGCATCAACGAGGAGCTGGTCGCCACCTGGGGGAACCTCGTCAACCGGGTCCTGTCGATGGTGCACAAGACCTGTGACGGCGCCGTGCCCACACCGGACGGCCGGACGGCCGACGACGAGGCGGTGCTGGCGGCCGTCGACGCCGCCCTCGAGGCCGTCACCGACCAGATCGAGCGGGTCGAGCTGCGGGCCGCCCTACGGACAGGCATGGACGCCGCCGCGGCGGTCAACGCCTACCTGAACGCCACCGAGCCGTGGAAGCTGGCCAAGGTGGACCCCGAGCGGGCCCGCGTCGTGCTCGGCACGGCGCTGGCCGCCGTGGCCGGGGTGCGGGTCGCCCTGTCGCCCTACCTGCCGTTCACCACCGCGGCGCTCGACGAGGTGTTCGGTCCCGTCGAGGCGTGGCAGCGGACCGAGCCGGTTCCGGGCACGCCGGTCGACAAGCCGACGCCGCTGTTCGCCAAGGTCGACCTCGACGAGCTCCTGGCCGACGACCTCATGGCCGACGGGGCGCCGGCCGCCGACGGGTGACCGGTCCCGCCTGGTTCGACAACCACTGCCACCTGGACCTGGCCCGCGCCGGCCGGGACGGCCAGCCTTCCGACGGGCCTTCTGACGGGCCCGCCGACGTGCTGGCCCGGGCCCGGGCCGCCGGGGTGGTGGGCATGGTCACCGTGGGCTGCGACCTGGACGACAGCCGGTCCGCCATCGCCACGGCGGCCACCCACGACGACGTGTGGGCCACCGCCGGCGTGCATCCCCACGAGGCCCGGCACGGCGTCGACGGCCTCGAAGAGCTGCTGGCCGCCCCCGAGGTGGTCGCCGTGGGCGAGGCCGGCCTCGACTTCCACTACGACCACTCGCCCCGCGACGTCCAGCGCACCGCCTTCGCCGCCCAGGTCGACCTGGCCAACCGGCACGACCTGCCGCTGGTCATCCACACCCGCGAGGCATGGGACGAGACGTTCGCCCTGCTCGACGCCGAGGGGGTGCCGGCGCGCACCGTCTTCCACTGCTTCACCGGCGGCCCCGACGAGGCCCGGGCCGGCCTGGAGCGTGGTGCGCTGCTGTCGTTCAGCGGGATCGTGACCTTCCGGAGTGCCGACGACGTGCGGGCCGCGGCGGCGATCTGCCCGCTGGACCGGGCCCTGGTGGAGACCGACTCGCCCTACCTGGCGCCGGTGCCGCACCGGGGGAAGGCCAACGAGCCGGCCCACGTGGCCCTGGTGGGCGCCTCGCTGGCCGAGGCCATGGGCGTGTCGGTCGACGAGGTGGCGGCGGCCACCACGGCCAACGCCCACGCCTTCTACGGCCTGGCGTCCTGAAGCCGCATCCTGAAGCCGCATCCTGAAGCTGGCGGTTCGGGTTCCCGCCGGACCCCCGTGGTGACCGACGACCATGCCGGCCCCAGTGGTCCGACCTTGCGCGCGTCCCGGCCACGTCCCTAACGTCGCGGCGGCGATCCGGCCCTGGGCCGGTCGTGTCCGGAGGGGAAAGGGACGGAGCTCTGGACGCCGAACCCACTGTCGAACGGTGGCGTGTGGTCGTCGTGGCCCTGGCCACGCTCGCCGCGCTGCCCCTGTTCGTTCTCGAGGATCCGTCGTCGCCCGGTGCGCTCACCGGGACGGCGTCGGCGGCGACGTCGGGTTCCGTCGCGCCCACGGACGGATCCGTCGGCGGGCCCGGCGACGGCACCGTGGTGGTCGAGCTGGTCGTGGCCGCCGCACCCGCCGTCCACCACCAGCCCGACGTGGCCCGACTCAGCAGCCGGGCCGAGGACTGGCACCTGGCCCGGGCCGGCCGCGAGGTCCAGGACCGCCTCGCCGCGGTGGCCCGGGAGCACGAGGCCGAGGCGCTGGCGGCGGCCCGCCTCGTGGCCGCCGACGAGTACGCCGAACGGGAGGCGCTCGACGCCCTGCTGGCCGCCAAGCGCCGAGAAGCCGAACGGGAGGCCGAGCGCAAGCGGCTCCGCGAGGAGGAGCTGCGGCGGCGCGAGGAGGCCATGTCGACGCCCGGGCCGACCACGACCATCCCGTGGGACACCCAACCCCACCCCGACGGGCCGACCGACATCCAGTGGGAGGCGCTGCGGTTCTGCGAGGCCACCGGCGACTACACGGCGGTCAACCCGACCGGCAAGTACCGCGGCGCCTACCAGTTCAGCCGCCAGACCTGGGACTGGATCGCCGGCCTGTACTTCGAGCGCCTCGTCGGCGTGGACCCGGCGGCCGCCAGTCCGGCCGACCAGGACCGGATGGCCCAGGCCCTCTACGACCTGCGGGGTCGGGGCCAGTGGCCGGTGTGCGGTCGCTACCTGCCCTGACCCGGCACCCCACCAGCCCGTGACCCTGACCCGGACGCAGGTCCGCGACCTGATGGACCGGCACGGGATCCGGCCCAAGCGATCGCTGGGCCAGAACTTCGTCGTCGAACCCAACACGGTGCGTCGCATCGCCGAGCTGGCCGCCGTCGGTGGCGGTGACCGGGTCGTCGAGATCGGACCCGGCCTCGGGTCGTTGACCCTGGCCCTGGCCGAGGCGGGCGCCGAGGTGCTGGCCGTGGAGGTCGACGAGGTGCTGGCCAGCGTGGTGGCCGAGGTCGCGGTCGGGGCCGGCCACGGCGACCGGGTGGAGGTGCTCCACGCCGATGCGACGACCGTCGACTGGCCGGCGCTGCTGGCCGACCGGGGCAGCGACGGGGGCTGTGACGGGGTGCCGTGGACGCTGGTGGCCAACCTGCCCTACAACGTGTCGGTGCCCCTGGTCTGCGACGTGCTCGACTCGGCGCCGATGGTCGGTCGGCTCGTCGTGATGGTCCAGAAGGAGGTGGCCGAACGCCTCGTGGCCGGCCCCGGCGACGACGCCTACGGCCTGCCCAGCGTGAAGGTGGCGTACCACGGCACTGGTCGGATGGTGGGCCGGGTGCCGCCGTCGGTCTTCGTGCCCCGCCCGAACGTGGACTCGGCGCTGGTCGAGGTGGTGCGCCGCGACGCCCCGGCGGTCGACGCCGACCCGGAGGTCCTGTTCGCCCTCGTGCGGGCCGGGTTCGGGCAGCGGCGCAAGATGCTGCGCCGCTCGCTGGCCGGGCTGCTCGACGAGGCGGCGATCGCTGCGGCCGGGGTGGACCCGACGGCCCGGGCCGAGCAGCTGGGCCTCGACCGGTGGGCAGCACTGGCCCACGCGGTCGCCGAGGGGGCCGGCGGATGAGCTCCGTCGTCCTCGCCGCTCCGGCCAAGCTCACGCTGTCGCTGCGGATGGCCGGCCTGCGCGACGACGGCTACCACCTGATCGACGCCGAGATGGTGGCGGTCGACCTGTGCGACGAGCTGGTGGTGACGCCCACCCCCGACGGCGGCGATCCGGTGGTCCGCATCGAGGACCGGACCGATGGCTCCGGCCTGGTCGTGCCCGGAGGCCCTGACGACCTGGTGGCCCGGGCCCTGCGCCTGGCCGGCCGTTCGGCCGACGTGCTGGTCCGCAAGTCGATCCCGGCCGGTGCCGGCCTGGGCGGTGGCTCGTCGGACGCCGCGGCGGTCCTCCGGTGGTCCGGATTCGGCGATGTGGCGGCCGCGGCGACCATCGGCGCCGACGTGGCCTTCTGCCTGGTCGGCGGGCGGGCCCGGGTGACCGGCATCGGCGAGATGGTCGAGCCGCTGCCGTTCGAGGACCGGACCCTCACCCTGCTGACGCCGCCGGTCGCCTGTCCGACCCCGGCCGTCTACCGGCGCTGGGACGAGATGGGCGGCCCGTCCGGGGACCACGGCAACGACCTCGAGCCGGCCGCCGTGGACCTCGTGCCCGAGCTGGTGCGCTGGCGCGACGAACTCGGGGACGCGACGGGTCGGCGTCCGAGGCTCGCCGGGAGCGGGAGTACGTGGTTCGTGGAGGGGGCGTATCCGGGGGACGGGCGCCGGGTGGTGCGGACCGTTCCGCCCGCGGCGCCGACCTGAGACCGGTCTACTTGCCCCGCATCCGCTGGGCGCGGGTGCGCTTGAGCATCTTGCGGTGCTTCTTCTTGCGCATGCGCTTGCGGCGCTTCTTGATCAGGGATCCCATGACGGGCGGCAGGCTAACGGCGTCGCCCGGCGTTTCGTCGGCCGTGCTTCTTCCTGGGAACCCCGCTTCCTGGAGACTCCGCTTCCTGGAATCTCGGCCCGTCCTAGAAGCTGCGCTTGGCCACCTCTTCGAGCATGACCTCGGTGGCGCCGCCGCCGATCGGCAGGATCCGGGCGTCGCGGTGCATCCGCTCGATGGTCGACTCGCGCATGTACCCCATGCCGCCGTGGAACTGCAGGCAGTCGTACATGACCCGGTTCACGACCTCGGCGCCGAGGGCCTTCACGCCCGACATCTCCCGCACGTTGTCGAGGCCCTGGTCGCCCAGCCAGGCGGCGTGGTACATGGACGCCCGCACGGCGTCGACCTCGGCCTGGCGCATGGCGAGCCGCTGGCGGATGGCCCCCAGGTCGGCCAGCCGTCCGCCGAAGGCCTTCCGGTCGGCGCAGTAGGCGGTGGTCAGGTCGAGCGCCACCTGGCTGGCGCCGACGCCCATGCCGATGAGGACCATCCGCTCGTTCTGGAAGTTGCGCATGGTTTCGTGGAAGCCACGGTGGACGGTGCCCAGCAGGGCATCGTCGGGCAGCCACACGTCGTCGAGGGCCAGCTCGGCGGTGTCGGAGCAGCGCCAGCCGTGCTTGTCGAGCTTGGAGGCCACGGAGAAGCCCTCGGTGTCGGTGGGGATCAGGAACATCGAGATCCCGTAGCGGTCGTCCGGGTCGGTGCGGGCGGCCAGGATGACCAGGTCGCCGTACACGGCGTTGGTGATGAACGTCTTGCGGCCGTCGATGCGCCAGCCGTCGCCGTCGCGGACCGCCCTGGTCCGTAGCCCGGCCACGTCGGAGCCGGCGTCCGGTTCGGTCACGCCGATGGACAGGACCGTGTCGCCGGCCAGGATCGACGGCAGCCACCGTCCCAACTGCTCCGGGGTGCCCGAGTTGAGGAGGTGGGGGAGGGCCATGTCGGTGTGGACCAGCACCGTCGCCTCGAAGCCGCCGAACGTGGACGTGCCGAGCGCCTCGGCGAAGGTGGCCGAGGCGAGCATGCCGAGGCCCAGGCCGCCGTGCTCGACGGGGACCCGCAGGCTGAACATGCCCAGGTCGCCCATCCGCTTCAGCACGTCGCGGGGGACCCGGCCCTCGACCTCCCACAGGTCGCCGTGGGGGACCACCTCGTGGGCCACGAAGTCGACCGTCTGGTCGTAGATGGCCTGCAGTTCGTCGCTGGCGTAGGCGTTGCGGTTCGTCACGGCGGTCACGTTCCCTCGGGGTCCCGACCGAGCCCGGACCAGAACTGGCGGGTGGCGGTCTCGGCGAGGTCGTCGAGCGAGCCGACGGAAGGATCGAACCAGCCGACGGTGGCGTTCATCCCGCCGAGGAGGAGGAGGCGTGCCGGTCCGACGGCGGTGTCGGCGGCCAGGTGTCCGGCATCGACCAGCGAGCGGAGCAGGTCGGTCCAGCGGGCCTCATAGGCGTCGCGGACGGGGACGATGGCGGCCCGCACCTCCTCTGGAGCGGTCCGGAAGGTGGTGACGTGGACCGCGGTGAACGGGCCGTTCTCGTAGAGGGCGGCCAGGTGGGCCCGGACGTGGAGGGCGAGGCGCGTCCGGGCGTCGTGGCCGCTGGCCGCCTCGTGGGCCTCGTCGAAGGCGGCGTCCATGACGGCCATGCCCTGGCGGAGGATGGCCGTCAGCAGGTCCTCCTTGGCGTCGAAGTGGTGGTAGAGCGACGCCGCCTGGATGCCGACCGCGTCGGCGATCCGGCGGACCGATGCCGCCTCGTAGCCGTGGTCGAGGAACAGGCCGGCGGCGATCTCGAGGATGCGGGCCCGACCGGGGGACTCGGTCCGGAGGTCCGGTGCGGCATCGGTGGTCGGGGGGGTCACGGTCGGACCCTACCTAACGAGCGTTAGGCAGGCCAGCCCTCGCCGTCGGAACGTGCGACCGAACGACCTGGGACACGATCTGGGACACTGGCCGACGTGGACGACCGTGCGCTGCTCGACTCGGCCCTCCTCGAATGGGCCGTCGCCGAGGCCAGGGCCGGCCAGGCCGAGGGTGGCATCCCCATCGGTGCGGTGCTGGTGGCCGACGGCGAGGTCCTCGGGGCCGGCCACAACCGGCGGGTCCAGGACGGGTCGGCCATCCGCCACGGCGAGACCGACGCCCTGGAGGCAGCGGGACGCCTTCCCGCGTCGACCTACGCGCGGAGCACCATGGTCACGACCCTGTCACCGTGCGCGATGTGCACCGGGGCGATCCTCCTGTACGGGATCCCCCGGGTGGTCGTCGGCGAGAACCGGACCTTCCTGGGCTCCGAGGACCTGCTGCGCTCGCACGGCGTCGAGGTGGTGGTCCTCGACGCCGAAGAGTGCGTCGAGATGATGCGGGACTTCATCGCCGCCCACCCGACGCTCTGGAACGAGGACATCGGGGTGGTCGACGGCGACGCCACGCCCTGACGCCCCCCGCCGAGCGCCCCGTTCCCCGGATCCGGCCCGGGACCCCCGGTACGCTCGGGGGCGTTGGTGGCCGGTAGTTCAACTGGCAGAACGCCTGACTTTGGATCAGGAGGTTGGAGGTTCGAGCCCTCCCCGGCCAGCCAGGCCAGGCGCTCGCGCCGCGGGTCGAACGGACCCGAAGGATTGGTCTATGGTCCCGCGCCGGACCCGGGGGACGAGCGAGGGGACACGGCGCCATGTGCGGCATCGTCGGGTTGTTCCTGAAGACGGAACGCCACGAACACGAGTTGGGGCGCCTGACCGGCCTGATGCTGGAGCAGATGCGCGACCGCGGCCCCGACAGCGCCGGGTTCGCCATCTACGGCGACGACCGCGACGACCACGTCCGGCTCACCGTGCTGGCCGAGGGCGTCGATGTCGACTGGGGCGACGCCTGCGGTCGGATGGCCGACGCCCTCGGGGCCGAGGCCACCCACCGGACCGTGCGGGACCACGCCGTGATCGACACCGCGGCGTCCGGGGCCGACGCCCGCCGCTGGCTCATCGAGAACCTCCCCGAGGCGACCGTGCTCGGCTACGGCCACGGCATGGAGCTCTACAAGGCCGTCGGCGACCCCCGCCTCGTCGCCGAGCGCTACGACCTGGCCGGGCGCACCGGCACGCACGCCATCGCCCACACCCGCATGGCCACCGAGTCGGCCGTCACCACCGCCGGCTCGCACCCCTTCTCCACCGGCGAGGACACCTGCCTCGTGCACAACGGGTCGCTGTCGAACCACAACCTGCTCCGCGAGGTCCTCGAGTCGAAGGGCGAGTCGTTCCAGACCGAGAACGACACCGAGGTGGCCGCCGGCTACGTGGCGTGGCGCCTGGCCGAGGGCGACACCCTCACCGAGGCCCTCGAGCGGGGCATCGACGACCTCGACGGCTTCTACACGTTCTGCGTCGGCACCCGCGACGGCTTTGCCGTGGTCCGCGACCCGATCGCCTGCAAGCCGGCCGTCATGGCCGAGACCGACGACTGGGTGGCCATGGCGTCCGAGTACCGGGCCATTGCCCAGTTGCCTGACGTCGGCCACGCCACGGTCTTCGAACCCGACCCGGCCCGCATCTTCGCCTGGAGCCGCTCGTGACCGCCGCGACCGCCCTGGACCTGGCCGGCGCCACGCTGCGCGAGGTCAACTCCACCCTGCAGGCCGCCGATGGGGGTTCGTTCCGCGTCGTCAACCCGCAGGGCGCCCACGCCCTGGCCTGCGGCCTCGACGCCCCCGTCTCGGTCCACGTCGACGGTCCCGTCGGCTACTACTGCGCCGGCATGAACCAGCACGCCACCGTCCACGTCGACGGCAACGCCGGTACCGGCCTGGCCGAGAACGTCATGTCGGGCACCGTCACCGTGACCGGCAACGCCGGGCAGAGCGCCGGGGCCACCGGGCACGGCGGCCTGGTCGTCGTCCACGGCAACGCCTCGGCCCGGTGCGGCATCTCCATGAAGGGCGTCGACATCGTGGTCGGCGGCGACGTCGGCCACATGAGCGCCTTCATGGCCCAGGCCGGCAACCTCGTCGTGCTCGGCGACGCCGGCGCCGACCTCGGCGACTCGATCTACGAGGCCCGCCTCTTCGTGCGCGGCTCGGTGGCGTCGCTCGGCGCCGACTGCGTCGAGAAGGAGGTCCGGCCCGAGCACCTCGAGTTCCTCGCCGCCCGCCTGGCCGACGCCGGACTCGACGCCGACCCGGCCGACTTCCGGCGCTACGGCTCGGCCCGCCGGCTGTACAACTTCCATCCCGACGACGTCGACGCAGAGGTGGCCCGATGACCGGCGACTGGAACCTGCGGTGGTCGCACACCTTCAGCCCCGACGTGCTGGCCGAGATCCGGCGGGCCGCCAACACCGGCGTGTACTCCATCCGCGGGTTCGGGGCCAAGCGTGCGGTCCCCAACTTCGACGACCTCGTCTTCCTCGGCGCCTCGATGTCGCGCTACCCGCTGGAGGGCTACCGCGAGGCCTGTGGCACCGACGTGGTGCTCGGCGCCCGCCACGCCAGCGAGCCCGTCCACCTCGACATCCCGATCACCATCGCCGGCATGAGCTTCGGGTCGCTGTCGGCCAACGCCAAGGAGGCCCTCGGCCGGGGCGCCTCGGCCGCCGGCACCTCGACCACCACCGGCGACGGCGGCATGACCGACGAGGAACGCGGCCATTCCACGAAGCTGGTGGTCCAGTACCTGCCGTCCCGCTACGGCATGAACCCCGACGACCTGCGTCGGGCCGACGCCATCGAGGTGGTGGTCGGCCAGGGCGCCAAGCCGGGCGGCGGCGGGATGCTCATGGGCCAGAAGATCAGCGAACGCGTGGCGGCCATGCGCACCCTGCCCGAGGGCATCGACCAGCGCAGCGCCTGTCGGCACCCGGACTGGACCGGGCCCGACGACATGGAGATCAAGATCCAGGAGCTCCGCGAGATCACCGGATGGCGCGTCCCCATCTACGTGAAGGTGGGGGCGGCCCGCCCGTACTACGACACGGCGCTGGCCGTGAAGGCCGGAGCGGACGTGGTCGTGGTCGACGGCATGCAGGGCGGCACGGCGGCCACCCAGGACGTCTTCATCGAGCACGTCGGCATCCCGACGCTGGCCGCGGTGCCCGAGGCCGTCCGGGCCCTCAAGGAACTCGACATGCACCGCACCGTGCAGCTCGTCGTGGCCGGCGGCATCCGCACCGGCGCGGATGTGGCCAAGGCCCTGGCCCTGGGTGCCGACGCGGTGTCGATCGGTACTGCGGCGCTGGTGGCCATCGGCGACAACGACCCGGACCTCGACGACGAGTACCGGGCGTTGGGCTCCGCGGCCGGCGCCTGGGACCAGTACCAGGCCGGCAACGACCCGGCGGGCATCACCACCCAGGACCCGGAGCTGGCGTCACGCCTCGACCCGGTGCTGGCCGGCCGGCGCCTCGCCAACTACCTGAAGGTGCTGACGCTCGAGGCCCAGACCCTGGCCCGGGCATGCGGCAAGTCGCACGTCCACAACCTGGAACCGCAGGACATGGCGGCGCTCACCGTCGAGGCGGCGGCCATGGCCGGCGTGCCGCTGGCCGGCACCTCCTGGGTGCCCGGCCGCGACGCCTGATGGGGACGCCCGACCGAGCCATCCGACCGAGCCATCTGACCAGCGACGAGCGGGGCCGACCGCCCCGGAAGGAACCGACGAGGAGGGGAATCCGATGACGACCCACGAGGAACTGAAGGCCCGCATCGCCGATGACGGCGTGGAGTTCATCTACGCCATGTTCGTCGAGATGCACGGCAAGCCGTGCGCCAAGCTGGTGCCGGTCACCGCCATCGACGACCTGCTGGAGGTGGGCGCCGGGTTCGCCGGGTTCGCCGCCGGCCCGCTCAGCCAGAACCCCGCCGACCCGGACATCCTGGCCCTGCCCGACCCGGACTCGTACGTGCGCCTGCCGTGGCAGCCCAACGTGGCCGCCATGCAGTGCGACCCGACCGTCGAGGGCGTCGAGTGGCCGTACGCCCCGCGCATCATCCTGAAGCGGGCGCTGGCCCGGGCCGCCGAGCAGAACCTGGTCCTCAAGGCCGGCGCCGAGGTCGAGTACTCGCTGCTGCGCCGCCACGAGGACGGCTCGATCAGCGTCGCCGACGAGCGCGACACCTCGGCCGCCCCCTGCTACGACGCCCGCGGCCTGACCGCGGTGCTCGACCACCTCAGCACCGTGTCCCGGCACATGGACGCCATGGGGTGGGGCAACTACGCCAACGACCACGAGGACGCCAACGGCCAGTTCGAGCAGAACTTCCAGTACGCCGAGGCCCTCACCACCGCCGACCGGCTCATCGTGCTGCGCCTGATGATGCACACCCTGGCCCGCCGCGACGGCCTGTACGCCACGTTCATGCCCAAGCCGTTCGCCGACAAGACCGGCAACGGCCTGCACACCCACCTCAGCCTGTGGACCGCCGACACCGACGAGCCGCTGTTCCACGACGACGACGACCCCCGTGGGCTCGGCCTGAGCCAGATGGCGTACCAGTTCACCGGCGGCATCCTCGACCACGCCCAGGGCCTGACCGGGATCGTCTGCCCGACGGTCAACTCGTTCAAGCGCATCGGCGTCGGCCCGCCCGACTCGGGTGCCACGTGGGCACCGTCGTACGTGGCCTACGGCGGCAACAACCGCACCCAGATGATCCGCATCCCCGAGGGCGGGCGCCTCGAGGTGCGGGTGCCGGACGGGTCGGCCAACCCGTACCTGGCGCTGGCCGCCCTGCTCTCGGCGGGGCTCGACGGCATCGCCAACGGCAGCGACCCCGGCGACCCCAACACCGACAACCTGTTCACCCTGCCGCTCGACGAGATCCGGGCCCGGGGCATCGCGGCGCTGCCGCCGACGCTGCTGCACGCCATGGACGCCCTCGTGGCCGACGACGTGCTGCGCGCCGCCATGGGCACGGGTCGCGACGGCGACTACGTGGACTACTTCGCCGAGGTGAAGCGGGCCGAGTTCCGGGCCGTCACCGACCAGGTCAGCCCGGCCGAGATCGACCGCTACCTGACCCTCATGTAGGTCGCTGGGAGGGAGGCCGGTCGGCCGTCAGGCCATCGAGGACCGTCAGGCCATCTCCGTCCACTGGCCGTCGACCCACTGGTCGCGCAGCACGTACTTCTGGATCTTGCCGCTGCCGGTCAGCGGGAACTCGTCGACCAGGAACCAGTGCCGCGGCGTCTTGTGGGGCGCCAGGTGCTCCCGCAGGTAGGCGAACAGCTCCTGGTGGTCGATCGACTGGCCGGGTGCCGGCCGCACGAAGGCCGACACCACCTCGCCCCACTTGTCGTCGGGCAGGCCGACCACGGCCACCTCGCCGACCGTCTCGTGGGCGAACAGCAGCTCCTCGAGCTCCTTCGGGTAGATGTTCTCGCCACCCCGGATGATCATGTCCTTGAGCCGGCCCTCGATGGTGAGGTAGCCGCGCTCGTCCATGGCCGCCAAGTCGCCGGTGTGGAGCCACCCCTCGGCGTCGATCGTCTCGGCGGTCGCCTCGGGCATCTCGTAGTAGCCGTGCATGACCAGGTAGCCGCGGGCGCAGTACTCGCCGACCGTTCCCGGCGGCACCGTCTCGCCCGATTCGGGATCGATGATCTTCACCTCGACGTGGGGCATGGCCGTGCCGATGGTCTGCGCCTTGTCGGCGATCGTGTCGGTGGTGTGCGTCATCGACGACACCGGCGACAGCTCCGTCTGGCCGAACACGATGGTGAACGGTGCCTTCAGCTCCTCCTCGAGGCGCTCGACGAGGGCGGCGGGCACCGTCGAGCCGCCCGAGCAGATGGCCTCCACGCTGGACAGGTCGCGGGACCCGAACTCGGGGTGCTCCAGCATGGCCACCAGCATCGTCGGCACGCCCAGCATGGCCGAGCCCCGGTAGGTCTCGATCAGCTCGAGGACGAGCCCCGGGTCGAACGCCTCGACCAGGACCATGGTCATCTCCAACGACACGGCGGTCAGGACGCCGAGCACGCAGCCCCCGGTGTGGAACAGCGGCATGGTCAGGACGTACACCGAGCCCACGCTGGCGCCGACCCGCACCCCGGAGTGGGCGCCGTTGTTGACGAGCCCCCGGTGGTGGAGCAGGGCACCCTTGGGGAAGCCGGTGGTGCCCGACGTGTACTGGATCATGCACGGGTCCATCGGATCCGGGTCGACCAGCTCGCCGTCGAAGGCGTCGCCCGAGGCCAGGAAGTCGTCCCACTCGTCGAGGCGGATCACCTCGCGCAGGTCCGGGCACTCGGGCTGGACGTCGGTGGCCGTCCCCAGCATCGGGTTGCCCCGGAACTCCGGCAGGAGGGCCAGGCCGGCCGACCGGGACTGGGTCAGCACGTACTGCAACTCGCGGGCCTGGAAGGCCGGGTTGACCGTGACGAGGATGATCCCGGCGATGGCGCAGGCGAACTCCAGCACCACCCACTCGGGCACGTTCGGCGCCCACACGGCCAGCCGCTCGCCCGGCTCGAAGCGGACCCGAAGGGCCCGGGCCGCCTGCTCGGCCTCGGCCAGCAGCTCGGCGTAGGTCCACTGGCGGCGGGCGTCGCTGTCGGGCACGCCGGCCACCAGCGCCACCCGGTCGGGGTGCTCGGCGGCCACGCCGCGCAGCAGGCCGCCGATGGTGAGGTCGCGGAGCGGCGGCTCGGTCGGACCGGCCGCGGACGAGAGGGTCAGGGGGGTCGTCATGGCCGGCGACCGTAGCCCTCGCACCTCGCCCCGGTCACGGGCGGGACTACATTCCGCGCGTCCGGCGACAGGTATCCGACGACGGGTATCCGACGACAGGCTTCCGACGACAGGGGTTCCCGGGGGGACGCACATGGGCACGCTGCAGGACAGGTCGATCGTGGTCACCGGGGGCAGCAGCGGCATCGGCGCGGCCATCGCCGCCCGCCTGGTCGCCGAGGGTGCCCGCGTCGTGGTCGGGAGTCGCAGCGAGCCGTCGGTGGACGGCGTGGCCTGGGTGCCGACCGACGTCGCCGATCCGGCCGCCGTCGACGCCCTGGTGGCCGCCGCGGTCGACCTCCACGGCGGGCTCGACGCCCTGGTCGCCAATGCCGGCGTGCAGGTCGAGAAGACGATCGCCGAGACCACCGACGCCGAGTACGACCACGTCATGGACGTCAACGTGCGCGGCGTCTTCCACTGCAACCGGGCCGCCGTGCGCCACATGCGCGACCACGGCGGCGGGGCCATCGTGAACGTCGGGTCGGTGGCCGGCGACACCGCCGACCACGACCTGGCCGTCTACAACGCGTCGAAGGGCGCGGTGCACGCCCTGACCCGCGCCGTCGCCATCGACCACGGGCGCGACGGGGTCCGGTGCAACGCCGTGCGCCCGGGCTGGATCGCCACCGAGATGGCCGAGGTCATCTTCGAACAGGCCGACGACCCGGAGGCCATGCGGGCCGAGGCCGTGGCCCGCCACCCGGTGGGTCGCCTCGGCAGCCCCGAGGACGTCGCCGCGCTGGTGGCCTGGCTGGTGTCGGACGACGCCGCATTCGTCTCCGGCAGCATGTTCACCGTCGACGGGGCCCTCACCGCCCAGAGCCCGATCGGCGGATGAGCGGCCACCGTTCCACCGCCGACATCACGGCCCACAACCCGTTCCGGGGCAACCGGCTCGGCGGAGGCGGTCCGGCCGTCGCGTCGGCGGGCATCGACGGCCGCACGGTGGTCGTGGACTTCGACGACGGGTCGACGAGCGCCTTCCACCACCAGTGGTTGCGGCACTGCTGCTGGTGTGGGGACTGCGGCGACCCGTCGGACGGCATCCGGTTCACCACCGTGGCCACCGTCGACCCGACCGAGGTGCCGGCCGGCGTGGCCGCCGTCGACGGGGACCTGGTCGTGGACTGGCCCGACGGGCACCGGTCCACCTACGGTGGCGACTGGCTGGCCCACCACGCCTACGACGACGACGCCCGTCGCCGCCGGGCGTCGTGGCGTCCGACGCTGTGGCGGGCCGACGTGGTCGACGCCTTCCCGACCGCGGTCTGGGACGACGTCCGGCCCGACGGGGGCGCACCCGAGGCGCTCCTGGCCGCCTACCGCCTGCTGCGCGACCACGGCATCGTGCGGATCGCCGGGCTGGGCTCCGACCCGGCGGCCACGGAGGCCGTGGCCGGCCTGCTCGGGCCGATCCACGAGACCACCGTGTACGGACGGATCTACGACGTACGGGCCGAGCCGGTGGCCAAGCTGGGGGCCAAGACCGGCATGCCCCAGGCGCCCCACATCGACGACGCCTTCGCCTATTCGCAGCCCGGCATCGACGTCTTCCACTGCCTCGTCAACACCGACGAGGGCGGCCTGTCGACGTACGTGGACGGGTTCGCCGTGGCCGAGGCCATCCGCCACGAGGCGCCCGCGGCGTTCGACCTCCTGACCACCGTGCCGGTGGCCCACGTGCGCCGCCACCCCGGAGAGCTGGAGATGCGCAACCGGGCCCCGCTGGTGTCGCTCGACGGCGAGGGGCGCCTGCAGGGCATCCGCTACTTCGACCGGGCGCTGGCTCCCATGGACGTGGACGCCGAGCTGGTGGAGCCCATGTACGACGCCGTGCGCGAGTTCGACCGGCGGATGCGCAGCGACGAATTTCGGGCCGTGCTCCGGGTCGCCCCGGGCGACGGGATGCTCATCGACAACCACCGGGTGCTGCACGGTCGCACCGCCTTCGACCCGTCGTCGGGGCGCCACATCCGGCTCTGCCACGTCCCCCGCGACGAGTTCCACGGGCGGCTGCGCGACCTGGCCGGACGGCTCGGCGCCCCCGACCACGGCTGGCACCTGCCCCAGGGGTCCCGCATCTGACCGGGGCGTCTGACCGGGTCTGGGCCCGGACCGGGGCTCAGGCGTCGGTGGGGTAGCCGGGATACGAGTCCTTGAAGACGCCCTGGTGGAGCAGCACCTCGGCGCACGCCACGTCGTCGGCGACGTCGGTCAGCACGGTGCGGGTCCAGTACGACTCGGTGCGCCGGCTCTCGCCCATGGCCACGATCTCCCGGTCGACGCGGTACTCGTGGCCGACCAGCACCGGCTGGCCCAGCAGGCGGACCTCCAGGTCGATGAACAGCCCGATCGACGGCTGGCGGGCGGCGAAGCCGGAGTGCTTCGAGGCGCTGTTGGTCAGCACGCTCAGCATCTCGATCGGCACCACCGGCCCACCCCACGGCGTCTCCGCGTCCGGCAGGTACCACGGCGACGGCTCGGTGATCCGTTCCAGCTTGCGGGCCAGCGAGAACGGGTAGAGCTCGCCAAAGTCGTCGTCGAACGTGACCGCCACCGTCTCGTCGCCCGGCCCGGTCATGCCCACGTGCAGCAGGTCGATGACGTGGAGCCGCTGCGGCGGCTCGGACCGGGCCCGCTCGAGGCGTGGCGCCAGTGCCGTCGGCGGGTGATCGGGTCCGACGGACGCCGAGCCGACCAGGACCGGGGTGCCGTCGGCCTTGGCCGCCGACACGAGGACCCGGTCGGGGCCGCCCATGGGGTCACCCTCGGGGTCGCTGTCCGGATGGGCCGAGACGGTGGCCCGAACCTGCTCGCCCTCGACGACCATGGTCTGGAAGTGGGCGCTCAGGCAGCCGTGCGACAGCCACCGCTCGCCCCACCGGTCGACCAGCAGCGGGTCGAACTGGCTGAAGTGGGTCGGGCCCTCGATGGGGCCGGCGACGAGGCCGAGCGACGCCGCGGTGGCGTCGTCGTGGACGCTGGCGTGCCCGGCGTAGGACTGGTCGGCCAGCATCTGGACCGGCGCCCGCAGCGGGCCCGACACCGTGCCGTCGGCGGAGCGGTCCAGCGGGGTGTCGAACGGGGCGTGGGCCATCGGTGGAACGTACCCGTGGGCCCGTTCCCCGCTTGCGCCCGGGTCGCCGGCGCGGCGAGGCTGCGCGCCATGGCGACCCTCACCACCCTCGACCGGGACGCGCCCCTCGACGAGGTGCTGGACCACCTGCACCGCGACGGCGGCGTGATCGTCCGCGACATGCTCAGCGACGACGCCCGTCGGGCCATCGTCGACGACCTGGCGCCCACCATGGACGCCACCGCCCCGGGGTCCAAGAGCGGCCTCGAGAACTGGGAGGTCTTCCACGGGGCCGAGACGGTCCGCTTCTGCGGCCTGGCGGCCCGCAGCCGGGCCTTCGTCGACCACGCGCTGCTGAACCCGGTGCTGCTCGACGTGGCCGACGCCGAGCTGCTCGGCGCCTGCACCTCGTACTGGCTGAACACCGGCCAGGTCATGGCCGTCGGCCCCGGCGAGAAGGCCCAGTACCTGCACCGCGACGAGAACAACTGGCCGGAGGCCATCAACGCCGACGGCGAGATCACCGTCAGCTGCATGTTCGCCCTGTCGGAGTTCACGAGGGAGAACGGGGCCACCGTCGTCGCCCCCGGTACCCAGTCGCTGCCGCCCGGCGTGATGCGCGGCCACGAGGTCGACGAGGACGACGTGGCGTATGCCGAGATGCCGGCCGGCGCCGGGATGATCTACTCCGGCAAGGTCGCCCACGGTGCCGGTTCCAACGCCACCGACGGTCTGCGCTACGGCATGCACGTCAGCTTCGTGGCCGGCTGGCTGCGCCCCGAGGAGGCCAGCCCGCTGCACGTGGACCGGGCCCGGGCCGCCGAGCTGCCCGAGCGGGCCCGCCAGCTCCTCGGCTGGGCGTCGTACCACTCGGAGGGTGGTGGCCGCACCTGGCTCTACGACTTCGAGGACGCCGCCGACTTGTTCGCTTGAGAGGACAGGTCGCCTGAGGGGCCCCTCTCCTCGAGGGCCCGCCTACTCGAGCGTCGAGTAGGCGCCGCCCCCGGCCACCCGGTCGGCACCACCGGCCCGGACCTCGTCGACGGCGTCGACCAGGTCGGCCAGCCAGGCGTCGACCACCGGCGCGTTGCCGTTGCTGACCGTCAGGTGCAGGCCGTCCGGCGGGCCCTGCCGGTCGTGGTGCCAGCCGCGGGCGGCCAGCGCGTCGCCCACGGCGAACACGTCCAGCGTCGGGTCCGACGAGGTGATGGACAGCAGGTGGTGGCGGGGGTCGCCCGGGACCTCGAGGCCGTCGACGGCCTGCACGCCGGCCCGGATCCGGTCGGCCGCCTCCAGCGTCGTGCGGACCAGGCGCCGGTAGCCATCGATGCCGAGGTGGCGGACCACCGCCCACGCCGCGGCCATGGGCAGGCCCGACCGGGTGCCCTGCAGGTTGGGGGTGACGTACCGGCCGCCCAGCCAGCCGTCGAAGTCGAACGTCTGGTGGCGCCGCAACGCCCGGGACCGGTGCAGCAGGACCGACACGCCCTTGGGGGCGTAGCCCAGCTTGTGGAGGTCGGCCGAGATGCTGGTCACCCCGTCCACGCCGAGGTCCCACGGCGGCGAGCCCCACCGGTCGGGCTCCTCCAGGGCGGCGAACGGCAGGACGTAGCCGCCCATGCAGGCGTCCACGTGGCACGACGCCCCGACCCGGTCGGCCAACGCGGCGATGTCGGCCACCGGGTCGACCACCCCCTGCGGGTACTGGGGCGCCGAGGCGACGACGAGCGCGGTGCGGTCGGTGACGGCGTCGGCCATGGCGTCGAGGTCCGGGGTGCGGTCGGCCAGCACCGGCACGACGCAGGTGCGCAGGCCGAACAGGTGGGCGCCCTTGTGGAACGCGGCGTGGGCGCTCTCGGCCAGCACCAGCTCGGGCTCGTGGACGTCGCGTTCGGTGCGGGCCCGTTCCCGGGCCGCTTCGACGGCGCACAGGATGCTCTCGGTGCCGCCGCTGGTCACGAAGCCGGCCGCACCGTCGGGGCCGTGCAGGAGGTCGGCGGTCCAGGCGCACAGGTCGGACTGGATGCCCGCCAGCGACGGGAACGCGGCGGTGCTCAGCGCGTTCTCGTGGAGGAAGAGGCGGGCGGCGTCCTCGGCCACGGCCCGGACCTCCTCGCCGCCGTCGAACACCAGGCCGAAGGTGCGCCCCTCGTCCCATCGGACGTCGTGGTCGCGGCGGGCCACCAGCTCGGCCCGGATGGCGTCGGCGTCGAGGCCGGCGGTGGGGAAGCGGGGGCGTGCGGGGTCCGGCGTCGTGGAGGGGCCCATGCGTCGACAATAGGGTCCGTTCCGTGGACGAGCCCCTGCAGGACGCGACCGGGTCCCGATCCGGGGCGACGCCGTCGGGGGCGACGCCGTCGGGGGCGACGCTGTTCTCGTTCCCGCATCCGGTGGACGAGGTGTCGGCCCGCCTCGTCGCCGCCGGCGTGGTCGTGCAGTGCGTCGTGGTCCTCGCCACCGGTTGGACGCCGCTGCTGGCCGTCCTGGCGTGGGGTTTCGTGGCCCGGGTGGCGACCGGTCCGACGCTCAGCCCGCTGGGGACCCTGGTGACGCGGGTGGTCCGGCCCCGCCTGTCGTGGGCGGTGCGCGACGTGCCCGGCCCACCCAAGCGGTTCGCCCAGGGGATCGGGGCGGTCCTGACCGTGCCGGCCCTGGTCGCCGCGCTGGCCGGAGCCGATGGGGTGGCCACGGTGCTGGTGGCGATGGTGCTCGTCGCCGCCTCCCTGGAGGCCGCGTTGGGGCTGTGCCTGGGTTGCCACCTGTTCCGTCTGCTGATGCGGGTCGGCGTGGTCCCGGATGAGGCGTGCGAGGCGTGTGCCGACCTGTGGGGTGGACGCTGAGGGCGGTCCGGTGGCCGCTGGTCCCGGCGCTCGTGGCGGCGGCGGTGCTGACCGCCGGCCTGGTGGGCTCGGGTGGAGCCACCGCGGCGCCCGGCGACCTGGACGGCGGGTTCTCGTCGGACGGGAAGGTGGTGGTCGACGTGGGCACGGTCGACGCCGGCCGGGCCGTCGCCGTCCAACCCGACGGAAAGATCGTCGTGGTGGGAACGGCTCGACAGGGTGGCAACAACGATTTGGTCGCAGTTCGTCTGGCTTCAGATGGCTCGCTCGATACGTCGTTTTCCGGTGACGGGATTGCAACGATCGACATTGATGGGAAGGACGATCTCGGGCGAGCAGTAGTAGTTCAATCCGACGGGAAGATCGTGGTGGGTGGCTCGACTGCGACGGACAGCCTTGGCGTCGTGTTTCAGATGACTGCGGTGCGACTAACAGCGTCCGGAGTTCTTGACTCGGCGTTTGGCACGAGTGGAGTTGCGACTGTCGACCTTGGGATCGGCGTTGACTACGGAACTTCCCTCGCCATCGACGGGAGCGGGCGGATCGTGCTGGCGGGGTACGGCTCCAACGGCACCGACTTCGACGTGGCCGTGGCCCGCCTCACCGCAGACGGCTCGCTCGACGCGACCTTCGCCGGCGACGGCACCGTCCTCGTCGGGGTCGGCTCCGGCCACGACTACGGCAACGCGGTGGCCATCGCCGCCGACGGCGACGTGATCGTGGCCGGCTCGGCGGTGGTCGGCGGAGGCGACGACGTGGCCGTGGTCCGCCTCACCGACGCCGGCCTCCTCGACACGGCCTTCTCCGGCGACGGGACGGCCACGTTCGCCGTCGGCTCCGGCGACGACACCGCCCGCGGCGTGGCCATCGCCGCCGACGGCGACCTGGTCCTGGCCGGCACGGCGGACGTGTCGGGCACCGAGGACGTCGCCGTGCTCCGCCTCACCGCGGCGGGCGTGCTCGACACGGCCTTCTCGGGCGACGGGACGGCCACGTTCGCCGTGGGCTCGGGCGACGACGAGGGGAGGGGCGTGGCCGTGGACCCCGACGGCCGCATCGTGGTGGTCGGGGAGGGCCACGACGGGAGCACCGACGACGTGGCCGTGCTCCGCCTCACCGCCGACGGGACCCTCGACACGACGTTCTCCGGCGACGGGACGGCCACCGTCGCCGTCGGGTCGGGCTCCGACGTGGGCCACGCCGTCGCCCTGACCACCGACTGGCGGATCATGGTGGTCGGGACCACGGTCGGCGCCGACGACGACGTCGCCGTGATCGCCCTCGACGGCACGGCCCCCGCCGGCGCGCCCACCGGTCTGACGGCCACGCCGGGCATCGGGTCCGTGACGCTCGCGTGGACCGCGCCGGCCTCCACCGGTGGCAGCGCCGTCACCGGCTACGCCGTGGACCGGTCCACCGACGGCGGGTCGACCTGGACGGCGGTCACCGCTTCGACCGGCAGCACGGCCACCACGCACGCCGTCACCGGCCTGGCCGCCGGCACCACGCAGGCCTTCCGGGTGTCGGCCGTCAACGCGGTGGGCACCGGTCCGGCGTCGGCCACCGCATCGGCCACCCCCACCGGACTGCCGGTGGCGCCGACGTCGTTGTCGGCCGTCGGCGGCCCGTGGAAGGTCACCCTGTCGTGGACCGCACCGACCGACGACGGCGGCTCGGCCGTCACCGGCTACCGCATCGAACGCTCCGTGGCCGGCGGCGCCTGGGCCGACCTCGTGGCCGACACCGGGTCGACGGCCACCTCCCACACGGCCACCGGGCTCACCGGCGGTTCGGTGCACGCCTTCCGCGTCTCGGCCATCACGGCGGCCGGGACCGGGCCCGCGTCGTCGACGGCGTCGGCCACGCCGTCGAGGCCACCCGGCGCACCGACCGGCCTCGTCGCGGTCGCCGGGTCCGGTCGGGCCGTCCTGACCTGGACCGCTCCGTCGGACACCGGCGGGGCCGCCGTCACCCACTACCTGGTCCGGCGCATCGAGACCGGTGGCGGCATGACCACCGTGCACACCACCTCGGGGCCTGCGACGACGGCCACCGTGCTCGGCCTGGTCGCCGGACAGGTCGCGGTCCTCCACGTCGAGGCCGTCAACGAGGCGGGAGCCGGGGAGGCGTCGACGTCGGTGACCGTCACGCCCACGGCGCCCACCACGGTGGCGCCGGCCCCCACGACCACCACGACCGTCCCCTCGTCGACGACCACCACGACGACCACGACGACCACGACGACCACCGTGGGGCCTGCCCCGACGACCACGACCGTCCCCTCGTCGACGACCACCACGACGACAGCGCCGCCGCCCGTCCCCTCGTCGTCGACGACCACCAGCACGGCGCCGCCCGCCCCGACGACCACGTCGACCAGCACGACCACGACCAGCACGACCGCGACCAGCACAGGGCCACCTCCCACCACGGCACCTCCTCCCACGCCCCCTCCCACCACGCTGGCTCCGCCCGGCCTGGTGCCGCCCCGGCCGGTCTGGATCGGCTGAATCCGCGCGTGCGGGCGCCCCGTATGCTCGGATGCGCACCGCCCCACCGATCAGCACCGGAGCCGACCACCACCCATGGAACTGGTCACCCACAAGAAGCTCTACCTGGTCTCGGGCCGCATCAGCCGCCCGCTGGCCGAGGCCGTCGCCGCCGAGCTGGGCGAGCCCCTCGGCGAGCCCAACCTGGCCGAGTTCGCCAACGGCGAGGTCCACTGCCGGTTCTCGGAGTCCATCCGGGGCTGCGACGTCTTCATCATCCAGACCCACTGCCACGGCCCGGGCACGTCCATCAACGACACCCTGATGGAGCAGCTCATCATGGTCGACGCCGCCCGCCGGGCCTCGGCCAAGCGGATCACCGTGGTCTGCCCGCACTACGGCTACGCCCGCCAGGACCGCAAGTCGTCGGGCCGCGAGCCCATCACCGCCAAGCTGGTGGCCAACCTGTTCAAGGAGGCCGGGGCCAGCCGTCTCGTCGGCGTCGACCTCCACTCCGGGCAGATCCAGGGCTTCTTCGACGGCCCCGTCGACCACCTGACCGCCATGCCCGTGCTCGTCGACCACCTGCGGTCGCTGGAGGGCGACCTGGCCATCGTGTCGCCCGACGCCGGCCGGGTGAAGGTGGCCGAGCGCTACGCCATGCAGTTGGGCGCCGACCTGGCCATCGTCCACAAGCGCCGCAGCCACACCGCCTTCAACACCGTCGAGGCCAAGGAGGTCGTCGGCGACGTGGAGGGCAAGGTCTGCGTACTGGTCGACGACATGATCGACACCGCGGGCACCATCTGCGCGGCGGCCGAGCAGCTGGCCGAGCGGGGCGCGGTGCGGGTCATCGCGGCGACCACCCACGGCCTGTTCTCCGGGCCGGCCATGCAGCGCCTGGCCGACTCGCCCATCGAGAAGGTGGTGGTGACCGACACCCTGCCCCTGCCCGACGGCACCGATCCCGACCTGGTCGAGGTCCTGTCCGTGGCCCCGATCATCGCCCGGGCCATCGACGCCGTCTTCGAGGACGCCTCGGTGAGCGAGATCTTCGGCGGCAACCACCTGTCCTGACCGGCGGCCCACCCCGGTAGGCTTGCCCGCCGGTCCACACCGGTCCGTCCGCCTGCGACGGACCCTCTCCGGACCACCCGTCCAGATCGCCAGAAAGTCCTTCCCATGAGCGAGATCGTCCTCCCCGCCGACACCAGCCGTGCCACCGGCACCCGGTCCAGCCGCCGCCTGCGCCGCGAGGGCCGGGTCCCGGCCGTCGTCTACGGCCTCGGCCAGGACCCCGTCAGCATCGACGTGGACTGGCCCGAGCTGCGCCGGGCGCTGACCACCGATGCCGGCGTGAACGCCGTCATCCACCTGGAGTTCGACGGCGACAAGCAGATGTCCATCGTCAAGGACATCCAGCGCCATCCCGTGCGCCGCGACGTCACCCACGTCGACTTCCTGCGCATCGACCCCAAGCAGGACGTCACGGTCGACGTGCCCGTCGTCATGGTCGGCGAGGCCAAGGCCGTCACCGACGCCGACGGCATGGTCGACCAGAACCTGTTCACCCTGACCGTCAACTCGGCCCCCGACGCCATTCCGAACGAGCTCGAGGTCGACATCTCCGACCTGACCATCGGCGACTCGCTGCGCGTCGCCGACATCGCCCTTCCGGCCGGCGTCACCACCGACGTCGATCCGGAGGAGACGGTGGCCGTCGGCATGATCACCCGCTCCACCCTCGAGGCCATGGCTGCCGACGAGGCCGCCGAGGCCGGTGACGAGGGCGAGGACGGCGAGGCCGTCGAGGGCGCCGAGGACTCGGCCGACGACGCCGGCGACGCCGACGAGGCCGCCGACGACGAGTAGCGGTCCGGACCGGACGCCATGCTGCGGCGGTCCCGAGCCGAACGCACCGGGGAACCGGCGGCCCTCCTGGTCGTCGGCCTCGGCAATCCCGGCGGCCAGTACGTCGGCACGCGCCACAACGTCGGCGCCGACGTCGTCCACGTGCTGGCCGACCGCCACGGCGGCTCGCTCCGCAAGGGGAAGGAACTGGCCCTGTCGTGCGAGGTCCGCATCGGCGGACAGCGGGTGGCCCTCGCCTTCCCCCAGACCTACATGAACGAGTCCGGCCAGTCGGTCGGGCGCCTCGTCCACCGCCACGGCGTCGACGACCCGGCCCGCCTCGTCGTCGTCCACGACGAGCTGGACCTCCCGGTGGGCGGGCTGAAGGTCAAGGAGGGCGGCGGCCTGGCCGGCCACAACGGCCTGAAGTCCATCACCGCCCACCTGAAGACGCAGGACTACCTGCGGGTCCGCATCGGCGTGGGGCGGCCCCCCGGGCGCCAGTCCGGCGCCGACTACGTGCTGCGACGTCCGCCGAAGGCCGAGGCGGTCGAGCTGGGCGTGGTCGTCGCCGAGGCGGCCGACGCGGTGGAGGCCATCCTCGCCGAGGGCGTGGACGCCGCCATGGGGCGATTCAACGCCCGCTCGTGAGCAGCCTGCTCGAGCGCCTCCCGGCGCTCCTCGACGACGACGAGGCCGTCGCCGCCTGCCTCGGCCGCCGGACCGCCTCGCTGGCCGTGGCCGAGCCGGCCCGAGCCGTGGTCCTCGCCTCGCTGGCCCGCCGCACCGGACGGAGCCCGCTGGTGGTGGCCGTCCCCACCGGCACCGAGGCCGAACGGATCGTCGCCGACCTCCGGCTGATGCTCGGCGACCGGGCCGTCGAGCACTTCCCGGCCTGGGAGACCCTGCCCTTCGAGCGGGTCAGCCCCGCCGTCGAGACCATGGGACGCCGCCTCCGGGTCCTGCACCGCCTGTCGGGCCTCGACGACCGCCCCGCCGTGGTCGTGGCCTCCGGCCGGGCCCTCGTCCAGCGCCTCGGCCCGTCGGCCGGCGACACCGATCCCATCCGCATCGGCCCCGGCGACGTCGTCGACCGCGACGCCCTGGTGGCCACGCTCGTCGCCGAGGGGTACCGGCGCGAGTACCAGGTCGAGCACCGCGGCGAGATCTCCGTCCGGGGGTCGATCATCGACGTGTGGCCGTCCACCGACGACGTGCCGGTCCGCATCGACCTGTGGGACGACGAGGTGGAGCGGCTCACCGAGTTCGCCGTGGCCGACCAGCGCTCCACCACGCCCCGGGCCGAGGTCGAGCTGCACCCCTGCCGGGAACTGGTGCCCGACGACGAGGTGCGGGTCCGGGCCGCCGCCCTGGTCGCCGAGCAGCCGTGGGGGCGCGAGCAGTGGGACCGTCTGGCCGACGGCGAGCTGTTCGACGGCATGGAGTCGTGGCTGCCGTGGCTGTCCGGCGACGAGCGGGTCCTGTTCGACCTGGTCGACGACGACGCCCTGGTGGTGGCCGTCGAGCCCCGGCGGCTCCGCGATCGGATCAGCGACCTGCTGGCCGAGGAGGCCGACCTGGCCGCCACGCTGGCCGCCACCTGGGGAGCCGACGGGGCGGCGTTCCCGAGGCTCCACACCGACTGGGACCGCCTGCTGGTCCACACCGGTGCGCCCGTGTGGACCATGGACGCCGTGCCCGACGGTCCGGACGTGGAGACCGTGGTGGCCTCTGGGTGGGGGAGGGACGCCACCGGGGCGGCCGCTCCGTCCGGCGACGGCGACGGTCCGGTGGGACGGGTCCGACGCCTGCTGGCCGACGGCTACCGGGTGGTGGTGGCCGCCGACGGCGAGGGCACGGCCGAACAGCTGTCCCGCCGCCTGCTCGACGCCGAGGTCGAGGTGGTCCGGGTGGCCGACGGGCCGGCCGGGGACCCGGCGACCGGCGTGGCGCCCGTGCCCGCCGGTGCGTCGCTGGTCGTGGCCCCCGTCGAGCGGGGATTCGTCCTGCCCGGGGCGCGCCTGGCGCTCGTCACCGAGTCCGAGCTGACCGGCCGACGCCGCACCCGACGTCGCACCCGGCCCCGCCGCAAGGCAGCCGTGCGGGTCTTCGAGGACCTCCAGCCCGGTGACCACGTCGTCCACGAGCACCACGGCGTGGCCCGGTTCGCTGGCCTGGTCACCCGCACCATGGGCGGCGTCGAACGCGACTACCTGCTGCTGGAGTATCGCGGCGACGACCGCCTCTACCTGCCCACCGACCAGATCGACGCCATCCGCCCCCACACCGGCGGCGAGGTCCCCAGCCTCAGCCGCATGGGCGGCGCCGACTGGCAGAAGACCCGGGCCCGGGTGCGGTCCGAGGTGGCCGAGATCGCCCAGGAACTCGTCGTGCTCTACCAGCAGCGGGTCACCACCGTGGGCCACGCCTTCGCCGAGGACACCCCGTGGCAGCACGAGCTCGAGCAGGCCTTCCCGTTCCAGGAGACCCCCGACCAGCTGAAGGCCATCGAGGACGTCAAGGCCGACATGGAACGGTCCGTCCCCATGGACCGCCTGGTGTGCGGCGACGTCGGCTTCGGCAAGACCGAGGTGGCCGTTCGGGCCGTGTTCAAGGCCGTCCAGGACGGTCGGCAGGCCGCCGTGCTGGTGCCCACCACCCTGCTGGCCCAGCAGCACGGCCAGACCTTCCGCGACCGCTTCGCCCCCTACCCGGTCCGGGTCGAGGTGCTGAGCCGGTTCCTGACCGCCGGCGAGGCCCGCAAGGTGGCCGAGGGGCTGGCCGACGGGTCGATCGACGTGGTCATCGGCACCCACCGCCTGCTGTCCGAGGACGTCCGCTTCCAGCGGCTCGGCCTGCTGGTGGTCGACGAGGAGCAGCGCTTCGGGGTCAGCCACAAGGAGGCCATCAAGAAGCTGCGGGCCGACGTGGACGTGCTGACCCTGACCGCCACGCCCATCCCGCGGACGCTCGAGATGTCGCTCACCGGCATCCGCGACCTCAGCCTGCTCGACACGCCCCCCGCCGACCGCCAGCCCATCCTCACCTACGTCGGCGACTACGACGAACGGCCGGTGGCCGAGGCCATCCGCCGGGAGCTGCTGCGCGAGGGCCAGGTGTTCTTCGTGCACAACCGGGTGCAGGACATCGACCGGGTGGCTGGCGGCGTACGCGAGCTCGTGCCCGAGGCCCGCGTGGCCGTGGCCCACGGGCAGATGGACGAGGCCACCCTCGAGCAGGTGGTGCTCGACTTCTGGGAGGGGCGCCACGACGTGCTGGTGTGCACCACCATCATCGAGTCGGGGATCGACATGCCGACCGTCAACACCCTGGTGGTCGACCGGGCCGACCTGCTGGGCCTCGGGCAGCTCCACCAGCTACGGGGCCGGGTGGGACGGGCCGGCCAACGGGCCTACGCCTACCTGTTCACGCCGCCCGACCGGTCGCTCAGCGAGCAGGCCCACGAGCGCCTCCGGACCATCGGCGAGACCACCGAGCTGGGGTCGGGCTTCCGGATCGCCATGCGCGACCTCGAGATCCGCGGCGCCGGCAACCTGCTGGGCACCGGCCAGAGCGGCCACATCGCGGCCGTGGGCTACGACCTGTACTGCCAGATGGTGACCGAGGCCGTCGCCGAGCTGGCCGGCACCGTGCCCCCCGAGGTGGTGGAGGTCCGGGTCGAGCTCCCGATCGACGCCCACCTGCCGGAGGCGTACGTGTCCCGGGGCGACCTCCGCCTCGAGGCCTACCGGAAGCTGGCCGAGGCGGGCACCCGGCCCGACCCCGGGGCCGTCGACGCGGTGCGGGCCGAGTGGGAGGACCGCTACGGACCGCCACCGAAGCCCGTCCTGGCCCTGCTGTCGGTGGCCCGCCTGCGATCGGCCTGCGTGGCCCGCGGCATCACCGAGGTGACGGTGGCCAGGGGTCCCGGCCTCGGTGGCCCCGACCTGATCGCCCGCTGCTCGCCGGTCGTCCTGCCGCTGAGCCGGCAGACCCGCCTGGCCCGCCTCTACAAGGGCTCCCGCTACAAGGAGGAGCAGCGTCAACTGCTCCTGCCGTTGCGGACGGGTGGTGGGGTGGACCTGGCGGACACCATCGGTGGGATGCTCGACGACCTGGTGCCGGCCGAGCCGGTCCCGGCCTAGCCTGCCCGTCCTGTGACCCCGCACGTCCGTCCCCGTCGCGCCCCGGGCGCCCTGACGCCGCTGCTGCTCGGCGTGGGCCTCGCCGTGGCGCTGGTCGCCTCGGCCTGCGGGTCGTCGGTGACCGCCGTGCGGGTCGGCGAGGCGACGCTCGATCGCGACGAGGTCGTCTCGCTGGTGGCCGAGGCCACCGGTGGCCCGGTCGACGTCGACAGCGTGGATGCGGCCACCGCGGCCGGCGTGGTCGACCGCTTCGTCCGCTACGAGGCCCTCGTCGACCTGATGGCCGAGCACGGCGTGGTGGCCGACGCCGAGGCCCGCACCTCGGCCCGCGATCGACTGATCGCCGCCGGCATGGACGCCGGCGACCCCTCACTGCCCCGCTTCATCGGCTGGCAGGCCACCCTCGACCTGGTGGAGGCCGGTGGTCCCGGCGTGCGGGCCGCCTACGAGGCCAACGCCCATCTGCTCGGCCACGAACTGTGCACCAGCCACGTGCTGGTCTCCTACGAGGACGACGCCCACGCCGTGCTGCACCTGCTGGAGTCGGGCGAGGACTTCGGCGACCTGGCCCGCACCGTCTCGCAGGACCCGGGGTCCGGCTCGACGGGCGGGTCGCTGGGCTGCGTGCCGCTCGGCCAGTTCGTCCCCACCTTCGAGCGGGCCGCCCTGGGCGCCCTGGCCGTGGGAGAGACCCTGGTCGGTCCGGTGCCCAGCCAGTTCGGCTTCCACGTGATCCGGATCGACGAGGTCCGTCCCGTCGAGCCCGCCGCCTTCGACGACCTGGGCCGGCGCCTGTCGGCCGCCCTGCTCCAGGTCGCCGGCCTGACCCGCGACGTCGAGGTCGAGGCCCGCTTCGGGACCTGGGACGCCGCCGTGGGCCGGGTCGCCCCGCCGGCCGGGCCCCTGGCTCCCGCCCTGGCCCGGCTGGGCGCGTGACCCGGCTGGGCGCGTGACCGGCCGGCGGCCCGACGCCGCCGGAACCCGACCGCGGGTCACCGTGGTCGGCCTCGGACCCGCGGGCCCGGACCTGTGCACCGCGGCCACCCTGGCCGCCGTTGACGAGCACGACCACCGGTACCTACGGACGGCCCGCCACCCGGCGGCACCGGTGGTCGGCGACCCCGGGAGCGGCGACGTCACGACGCTGGACCACCACTACGAGGCGGCCGACTTCGCCGCGGTGTACGCCGGCATCGTCGACGAGGTGGTGGACGGAGCGGTCCGACACGGCCGCGTCCTGTACGCCGTGCCGGGTTCGCCGGCGGTGGCCGAGCGCACCGTGGAGCTGCTGCTGGCCGACGAGCGGGTCGACGTGGTGCTCGTCCCCGCGCTCTCCTTCCTCGACCTGGCCTGGGTCCGACTGGGCGTGGATCCGCTGGCCACCGGCGTCCGGGTGGTCGACGCGCACCGGTTCGCCGTCGAGGCGGCCGGCGAGCGGGGCCCGCTGCTGGTCGCCCAGGTCGACTCGGAGGCGGTGCTGGCCGACGTGGTCGCATCGGTGGACGACCCGCCCGACGACCCGGTGGTGGTGCTGCAGGGCCTGGGCACCGACGTCGAACGGATCGTCGAGGTGGCGTGGGACGACCTGTCGTCGGTGGTCGATCCCGACCACCTGACGTCGCTGTGGGTGCCCCGCCTGGCCGCCCCGATCGCCGTCGAGCTGCAGCGGTTCGCCGACCTGGTGGCCGAGTTGCGGCTGCGGTGCCCGTGGGACGCCGAGCAGACGCACGCCACCCTTCGCCCGCACCTCCTGGAGGAGGCCCACGAGGTCCTCGAGGCCCTCGACGCCTTCGACGAGGCCTCCGGCGACGGCAGCGACGCCCTCGAGGAGGAACTGGGCGACCTGCTGTTCCAGGTGGTCTTCCATGCCCGCATCGCCGCCGACGACGGCCGGTTCGACCTCGCGGACGTGGCCCGGGGCATCCACGACAAGCTCCGGCACCGCCATCCCCACGTGTTCCCACCCGGGAGGGACGCGGATGCGGGCGACGGCGCCGAGGCCGGGCTGCGACCGGTGTCCGATTCCGGCGACGTGCTGGCCAACTGGGACGCCATCAAGCAGGCCGAGAAGGGTCGGGCGTCGGTCCTCGATGGGATCCCGCCCACCC
>JAERSW010000055.1 GCA_016845305.1 Acidimicrobiales bacterium | reverse complement strand
GTCATCGGGTCCCTCGGGGGGTGGGGGTGCCAGTCACTGGTGGCGCTCCTTCTCGTCGCGGAGGTCGAAGGCGATCTTGGTGGCCCCGCGGCGGCCGGCGGAGGCCGCGTGCTCGAGGGCGTCCCGGTAGCGGGACAGGGGGTAGGTGGCCGACACCAGCGAGCCGAGGCCGGCGTCGGCGACCAGCTCGGTGGCCAGATCGAAGGTGCGGCGGGTGCTGCCGTCGGAGAGCACCTCGGTGCCGTAGGTGTAGGCCCCGACGAGGGTGACCTCGCGGTGCCACAGCGGGGTGAGCTCGAGGGTGACCTCGGCGGGCATGCCGACCAGCACGATGCGGCCCCGGGGCCGGACGACGGCCAGGGCGTCGGCGAGGCTGGCCGAGGAGCCGACGCAGTCCACGACGACGTCGGCGCCGCCGGTGAGCCGGTCCACGATCCCTTCGGTGGGACCGTCGCCGAGCCCCGGAGCGCCGATGGCCCGACTGCCGGTGGCCCGTCGGACGGCCCGCCGGACCTCGCCGGGGGCGACGACGTGGTCGGCACCGAGGGCCGCCGCGTGGCGCCGCTGCTCGGGGTAGCGGGCGGTGGCCACGATGGTGCGGGGCGAGGCGTGGGCCCGCAGTGCCGCCAGCGTGACGAGGCCGAGGGTGCCGGCGCCGAGCACCGCCACGACGCCGTCGTCGGGTACCTCGGCGGCCAGGGCGGCGTGCACCCCGCAGGCCGTGGGCTCGACCATGACGGCGGCCTCGTCGTCGAGGGCGTCGGGGATGGTGTGGAGCTGGGACGGGTGGGCGGTGAAGGCGGTGGCCCAGCCGCCGCCGGTGTCGTGGCACGACCCGGTCTGGATGCCGGGTTCGAGGTCCCCGAACGAGGTGTGCTCGCAGTTGCCGAGGTGGCCCTCGGCGCACGGGCGGCACGTCGGGTCGAGGTTGCGGCTGACGCAGCCCAGCACCGGTTCGAGGACGACCCGGGTGCCGTCGTCGAGGTCGCCGACCACCTCGTGGCCGGGCACGAACGGGAACGACACCAGCGGTTCGAAGTAGCGGGCCGAGCGGCCGTCGACGGTGGCCAGGTCCGAGCCGCAGATGCCCGACAGGCGGGGACGGACCCGCACCCAGTCGGGTCCGGGTGGCGTGGGCTCGGCGAGGTCGGTCAGCTTCAGGGGCCCGGCCGCGGCGCCGCGCCCCGGGGTGAGGCCGCCGGCCAGGCGGGCGGCGGCGTACCGGGGCAGGTTGCGGCGGAACTGGAGGGCCTTCACGGCGTGACCCGGTTCATCGGCTCGTCCCCGAGTGGAGTGTGGGGGCCAGGGGCAGCGGGCTGCGGTGCATGCCCGGCGACTTGCGGAAGTCCTCGACCAGCCAGCCGCGCTTGCGGGCGATGCCGGCCAGGCGGGTCTCCGGATTGACGGCCACGGGGAAGCCGACCGCCTCGAGCATGGGGAGGTCGCTGGCCGAGTCGGCGTAGGCGACCGATTCGCGCAGGTCGAGGCCGTGCTCGTCGGCGTGGTCGACGAGGGCCTGGTAGCGGGCCTCGCCGGTCGGCGGGACGGCGGTGAGGCGGCCGTCGTAGGCGCCGTCGACGACGCCCAGCTCGGCCGACACGATGTGGTCGAACAGGGGGCGGAACGGTTCGACCACGAAGTCGAGGGCGCCGGTGATGAGCACGGTCCGGTGGCCCAGCGCCCGGTGCTCGCGGACCCGGCGGATGGCCGTCGGGAACGACTTGGCGAGGATCATCTCGCTGAACTTCTCCAGGGCGTCGTGCGAGATCTGGTCGACGGGTGCGCCCTCGTAGCGCCGGTAGAAGTAGCGCAGGAAGTCGCTGCGGTCCTTCTTGTCGAGCGACAGCAGGGTGGGGGCCTCGGCCACGAGGCCGGCCACGAAGCGGACCCGGTCCCGGCCCCGCAGGCGGCGGCTGCCCAGCCAGGCGTAGCTGGCCACCACGTTCGAGGCGATGAGCGTGTTCTCGAGGTCGAAGGCGGCCAGGTGGCGTTCGGGGGCCAGGACCTGGCGGCGGAGGCGGGCCTCGCGGCTCTCCCCGCCGCGGGCCGGCGGCTTCATGGGGACGCGGCCGGCCTTGACGACCGAGGGCAGGTGGACCTCGGGGGCGTACACGTCCCAGTCGACGACGCGGGGGTCGAAGCAGAAGGCGGCCCGGTCCTCGTCGGACAGCGAGTCCCACAGGGCCAGGAGCCGGTCCAGCCCGTAGACGGCCTCGCACTCGGCGTAGGCGCCGTAGAGGTCGACGTAGCCCTCGGCGCGGCGCACCATCTCGCGCTGCTCCTCGAGGCGGGCGCCGACCTCGGCCTGACGGCCACGGACCGGCAGCACGTCGAAGACCTTCTGGGCCCGGTCCAGCATGATGCCGGCCCGCTCCAGCTGCTTCTTGACCCGACCCCGGCCGGGGAACGACCACTCGGGGACGGGGATGGGCTGGCCGAGCTCGTCGTAGATGGGGTGCTCGGTGAACCACTCGCGGACCAGGTCCACGAGCTTCCCGTAGCGCAGCGGGTTCACGGCACCGGAGGCGACCTGCACGATGTCAGGTCCGTCGTCGGGGCCGAGGGGACCGCGGGCGGCCACGGCGCAGATGGCGGCCACCACCAGGTCGACGGGGATGACGTCGATGGTGCCCTCGGGGACGCCGGGGAACTCCTTCAGCAGGCCGCGGGCGTACGAGATGATGACCGGCTCGGCCATCCGGAAGCCGCGGATCCAACCCGGGGACGGCTCGGCCAGGGCCGATTCGATGATGGCCGGGCGGACCACGCTGACGGGCACCTCGCCGGCCACCTCGGCCGTCGCGATCTCGCCGAGGGCCTTGGTGTAGGCGTAGGCGTCGGGGAAGCCCAGCGACGAGGCGCGGGCCACGCCGGCCTCGGCCATGCGGTCGTCGACCCAGCGGGAGCGCAGCTGCTCGGTCTTGGCGGCGAGGCTGGGGATGCCGGCGGCGCCGATCTCGGCGTGGGCCTGCTGGCGGAAGTCGGCCAGCGACTCGGGGGTCCGGCTGGCCGTCTCGGTCTCGCGGCGGATGCGTCGGGCGGCGTCGACCTCGGTGCGCCAGTCGACGTCGACGAAGAACGGGCTGGCGTCGACGGGTTCCTCGGGGGCGCTGCCCCGGCGACTGCCGGCCACGTAGCAGGTGGAGACGGCCACCAGGTGGGGGGCGACGCCGAGCTCGGCGAGGGTCTCGACGATGCGGACCGGGCCGAGCAGGTTGACCTCGACGGCCTGGTCCAGCGGCGAGTCGAAGCTCACCGCTGCGGCCGAGTGGATGACGACGTCGCACGAGGCGAGCGCGGCGCGGCCCTCGTCGTCGAGGCCGAGGCCGTCGACGGTCACGTCACCGGCCACCGCGGTGACCCGGCGGGCCGTCATCTCGGCGAATCCGTCGGTTCCGAGGCGTTCCCGGAGGGCGTCGAAGGCGTCGTTGCGGAGGATGTCGCGTTCGACGCGGCGGGTGGCGCCCCGCCGACCGGGGCGGACGATGAGCACCAGCTCGCAGTCGGGCGCCGAGCGGAGGAGGCGTTCGACCAACGCGGTGCCGAGGAAGCCGGTGCTTCCCGTGACGGCGATGCGCCGCCCCGCCAGAGACTCGGGGATCACGGGGTGTTGTCTACCAGATGGTCAGCCTCTCTACCAGATGGTCAGGAGGCGGACTACGGTGCGGACGTGGCCGTCACCGAGGCGCGGGAGCCCCAGACGCCGGAGTCCCGGCGGAACACCCGGGAGCTGGTGCTGGACGCCGCCCTGGCCTCGTTCGGCACCGCCGGCTACGACGGCACCTCGCTGGACGACCTGGCGGCCGGCCTGGGCATCCGCAAGCAGACGATCCTGTACCACTTCGTCTCCAAGCGCCGGCTCCTCGACGCCGTGGTCGACCGGTGCGCCGGCGACCTGGCCGCCGCCCTCGAACAGGTGCTGGCCACCTCCCGGACCGAGGCGCCCGCGAGGGCGTCCGCCAGCGCCTCCTCCAGCGACTGGGACCGGGTGGAGGCCATGGTGCGGGTGGTGTTCCGCATCGCCCTGGAGCGGCCCGTCCTGCTCGGCCTGCTGCGCGAGGTGAGCCGCCCGGGGTCACCGGGCGCGGTGCGGGTCCGCACCCACCTCGAGCCGCTCATGGCCCGGGCCCGACGCTGGATGGAGGACGAGATGGCGGCCGGGCGGATGCGTCGCACCGACGCCCAACTGCTGCTCCTCAGCGCCTACTCCACGGTGGTCGGCGTGGCCACCGAGATCGAGGTACTGCGGGCCGCCGGGGTGGGCCCCACCCTGCGGCCCGTGGTGCGGCGGCGGGCCGAGCTGCTGCGCTTCCTGCGGTCCTCGCTGGACCCCAGCGCCTGAGGAGGAACCGGCCCCGGGTCAGTGCCGGGTGTTGCGGCGTCGGCGGGCGTGCCGTTCGACGGCCAGGTCCACGAGGCGGGTGACCAGGGCCCTCGACGACAGCCCCGCCGCCTGCCAGAGGCGCGGGTACATCGAGATGGGGGTGAAGCCCGGGATGGTGTTCACCTCGTTGAGGAGCATCCGGCCGTCGTCGGCCAGGAAGAAGTCGACCCGGGCCATGCCGGTGCAGCGCAGGGCCAGGTACGAGCGGGCGGCCATCTCCTGGAACCCGACCGACACCTCCGACGGCAGGTCGGGATCCACGACCAGCTCGGCCTCGTCGGTCTCGTACTTGTCGGCGTAGCTGTAGAACTCGTCGCCCGGCCGGATCTCGCCCGGCCCGGACACCTGGGGGGACCGGTCCCCGAGCACCGCGAACTCGATCTCGCGGCCGGTCACGGCCTCCTCGACCACCACCCACTCGTCGTAGGAGGCCGCGGTGGCCAGCGCCTCGTCCAGCGAGGCCGCGTCGACGGCCCGGGACACCCCGACCGACGAGCCCAGGTTGGCCGGCTTCACGAAGACGGTCGGGCCGAGGTCGGCCAGCAGCTCGTCGAGGAGCGCACGGTGGCCGTCGGAACCGGGGTCGGCCAGCCGGTCGGCGTGGAGCCCCCGGTACCGGGCCTGGGCGATGCCGTGGTGGGTGAGCACCTCCTTGGCGGCCAGCTTGTCCATGGCCAGCGCCGAGCCCAGCACGCCGGCGCCCACGTAGGGCACGTCGGCCAGCTCCAACAGGCCCTGCAGGGTGCCGTCCTCGCCCAGCGGTCCGTGGACGACGGGGAACACGACCGGGGGGCCGGTCCCGTCGTCCGGGTCGGCGAGGGCGGCCAGCGAGGGGAGCGGGTCCCAGCCGGGGCCGGACGGGTCGAGCCGGTCGAGCGGGCCACCGGAGGCCAGGTCGGCGACGGCCGACTCGGCCAGCATCCACCGACCGTCGAGGTCGATGCCGACCGGGACCACGTCGAAGCGTTCCGGGTCGGCAGCCGAGGCCACGTGGGCGGCCGACACGCACGACACGTCGTGTTCGGCGCTGCGCCCCCCGAACAGGACGACGAGGGGACGACGACGGGCCACCCCGGCATCGTAGGGTCGCGCCCCGTGGGGGAGCCGTCACCCGGGGAGCGGGCATCGTGAGGATCTGGGCCTCGGAGGTGGCCGCGGCGACCGGGGGCGACCTGCTCGGCCCGGACGTGCTGGTCGACGGTGCCACCCAGGACTCCCGGGCCGTCACGCCCGGCTGCCTGTTCGTGCCCCTGGTGGCCGAGCGGGACGGCCACGACTTCGTGGACGCGGCGACGTCGGCCGGCGCGGCGGCCCACCTCACCCACCGGTCCGGTGGACCGGCCGGGGGAGCGACGGCCGTCCGGGTGGCCGACACGGGCGACGCACTGACCGCCCTCGGGGCGGCGGCCCGCCGGTCGATCGGCGCCGCGGGTGGACGCGTGGTGGGGATCACCGGCAGCGTCGGCAAGACCTCCACCAAGGACCTGGTGGCCGCGGTGCTCGGTCGGGCCGGGACGACGCACGCCAGCGCCCGGTCGTTCAACAACGAGATCGGCGTGCCGCTCACCCTGCTGGGGGCGCCGGCCGACGCCCGCCACGTGGTGGTGGAGATGGGGGCCCGGTCGGTGGGCGACATCGCCCGTCTGGCCGAGGTGGCACGCCCCGACCTCGGCGTCCTGACCACCGTGGCCGCGGCCCACACCGGGGTGTTCGGCTCGCTGGAGGCCATTGCGGCGACCAAGGGTGAGATGTTCGACGGCCTCCCGCCCGACGGCTGTGCCGTGGTGACCGCCGACGTTCCCGACGCGTTGGCCCAGGCGAGGCGGGCCCGCTGTCCGGTGCTCACCTTCGGCGACCGCGGCGAGGTGCGGGCCCGCGACGTCCGCCTCGACGACGGGTTACGTCCCACGTTCCGGCTGGAGAGCCCGTGGGGTCGCATCGAGGTGCGCCTCGAGGCCCGGGGGGCCCACATGGTGGCCAACGCCCTGGCCGCTGCGGCCGTGGGCCTGGTGGAGGGCGTGGTGCTCGACCAGGTGGCGGCCGGCCTGGCGTCCGCCGGGGTCTCGCCGTGGCGCATGGAGGTGGTCGAGGCTCCGGGTGGCTTCACGGTCGTGAACGACGCCTACAACGCCAACCCGACGTCGGCGATCGCCGCCCTGGAGGCCCTGGCCGCGCTGCCCGGCGCCGGTCGACGGATCGCCGCGCTGGGCCTCATGGCCGAACTGGGCGACGAGGCACCGGCTGCCCACGAAGCGGTGGCCGCCCGGGCGATGGAGCTGGGCGTCGAGGTCCTGGCCGTGGGCACGGACCTCTACGGGACCGGGGAGCCGGCAGCCGACGCCGAGTCGGCCCTCGTCGCCCTGGCCGATCGAGGTCCGGGGCCGGGCGACGCCGTGCTGGTCAAGGGAAGCCGGGTGGCCGGTCTGGAGGCGCTGGTCGACGGCCTGATGGCCCGCTGACTCCCCGACGGCAGCCGGGGCGCGCTCAGTCGACGTCGTGGGGCAACTCGTCGGGCGACAGCGGCGAGTTGGTCCGGTTCCAGTCGGCGAGACGCTCGGCGTCGCACGTCGGGCAGAGGTGGACGACCCGCATCGACTGGATCGACAGCTGCGTGCCCCGCGACTTGTCCACGATGGACTGCAGGGCGGTGCGCACGTCGTCGGTGCCACACGTCGGGCAGCGCGGGCTGAGATCACGGACCCACGACAGCCCGCAGGCGCCGCAGGACACGGTGATGGACCCGGCGCCCGGCTCGCCCGAGCGCCGGCCCGACAGGTCGTCGTCCTCGCCGCAGTTCGGACAGGCCAGGTCGGCGGCGGTGCTCACGGCGACCACGCTAGGAGGTCGACCGTAGGGTGGCCGGGTGCCCGGTCCCGTCGACCACTACCGGACCCTCGGGGTGCCGGCCGACGCGTCGTCGGAGGCGCTGCGGGACGCCTACCGGGACCAGGCCCGACGAAACCACCCCGACCGGGTGACGGACCCGTCGCAGCGGGCGGCGGCCGCCGAGCGGATGGCCGCCGTCAACGAGGCGTGGCGGATCCTCGGCGACCCGGAGCGCCGTGCCACCTACGACCTGGCCCGTCGCCCCGGACCCCGACCCGCTCCGGCGGCCGAGCCGCCAGCCGAGCCACCAGCCGATCGGACGTACGGCCGGAGGGGCGACGCCTTCGACGACGTGGCCGTGTCGCCGGCGGCCGGATGTGCACTGCGGGTGGTGCCCGTCGTCCTGACCCTCGCCGTCCTGCTCGGCATCCTGATCGCCACGGCGGTCCTCGGCGGGGGTGGCGAGGTGCCGGCCCGGATGGACGCCGGCCGCTGCGTGGAGGTGGCGACGACCATCCGGGTGGTGCCGTGCACCGCCGACACACCGGTGATCGTCGGTCGGGGGGTGATGGGGACGCCGTGTCCCACCACCGCGGTGGCCGTCGTCCTGCCGTCGCGGACCGAGCAGCTCTGCGTGGCACCCCCGGGGACGCCGGTCCCCTGACCGGCCGGCGACCGTTCGGGAGCGGGTGGCCGGTACCCTCGTCGCCCAGCGGACCGTTAGCTCAGTTGGCTAGAGCGCTCGCCTCACACGCGAGAGGTCACTGGTTCGAGTCCAGTACGGTCCACCGCTCCGTCCGCTCATTCCGAGCCCCTCGACCGGTTTCCGGCGAGGCCCTCGGCGACGAGCACGGCACCGGCCAGCGCCACGCCGAGCCACAGGACGACGGCGTTCCCCACGTTCTGGACCGTCGTCATGGCGTCGGCCGGATGACGCAGGTGGAAGACGGCGTGCGGGACCGAGAAGGCCAGGTAGCCGACGGTCGCCACGAGCACGGCGTCGCGTCGGAGCCATGCCCCGGCGAGCAGCATCACCACGCCGGTGGCGAGCAGGCCGGCCCCGGTGTCCGACGCGAGGTGCTCGTTGAACGGCGGCAGTGCCGAGACGACACGGGGCGCCGTCCCGGGGAAGTCGTCGTACCAGCCGGAGGGTGACACCACGGCCCAGACGCCCGCGACGACGTTGGGTACGCCGAGCCCGACCAGGATCGTTCGCTTCCACCTCCGGGGCACCTCGTCACCTCCCGTCGTCGTCCCATGGGGAGCATGGCGGCAGGATCTCGTAGTCGTCCAGATCGAGCTGCGCGCTCGTCTCCGACACGAAGTCGACCCGGGGGATCCGCACCGGTCGGAGCCACAGGTGGCACCGACGCCGGTTGACCACGACCGGGACCGACTCGGGTCGCGCCCTCCGGTCGATCCGGGTGTAGGCCGCCAGGACCTCGGTGGTCTCCCGGTCGATCGGACGCAGGAACACCACCGGACGGATCTTGGACCGGGACGGGTCGTCCTGGAACGGGACCCGGGCGTGGTACACCCGTCCGCGACGGAGGTGGCCCATCCTCGGGGGAGCATCGAAGGCCCGGAGCCCGCCGTCGGATTCGGCGTTCCGGTTCCGCCGGGAGCGCTTCGAGACGAAGCGCGCTCCCCGGAACTTCCCACGCCGATCCGCCATGGGCCGATCATCGCGGAGGCGTCGGGGCTCCGCGCTGGAACGCGTTCTGGCGGGCGGACCATGCCATGCTCGCTGTCATGCCGCTGCCCGTGCCGACCGTCGAGGTCCGCACCCGTTCGACGATGGTGTCGACCGTCGACGCCCTGGCCACCGACGCGGCCCGGGACCTCATGCGGGCCGGAGGGAACGCGGTGGACGCGGCCATCGCCGCCAACGCGGTGCTCGCCGTGGTCGGCCAGCACTTCTGCGGGCTGGGGGGCGACCTGTTCGCCCTCGTTCATGAGGAAGGGGTCCACGAAGGTGGGGTCCACCGGGGCGCGGGCCCGCCGGCGTGTGTGAACGCCTCGGGCCGGGCCGGATCGGGCGCCGACGCCGACCGCCTGATGGGCGAGGGCCACACGGCCATGCCGCACCGCCACGACGTGCGGTCGGTCACCGTGCCCGGCGTGGTCGACGGCTGGGTCCTCCTCCACGACCGATATGGGTCGGTCCCGATGGGCGACGTGCTGGCCCCGGCCATCGCCCACGCCACCGTGGGCTTCGCCGCCTCACCGTTGCTCGTACCGTCCGCGCAGGCCGTCCGCGGGCTCCCCGGGGGGCAGGACTACGCGGACCTGTCCGAGCCCGGCCAGATGGTCCGGCGACCCGGCGTGGCCTCGGTGCTGCGCGACCTGGCCGAAGGTGGCCGCGACGCCGTCTACCTCGGTCGGTACGGCGCCGAGCTGCTGGCCGTGGGCGACGGCGAGTTCGAGCAGGCCGACCTCGAACGGGTGCAGGCCGACTGGGTCGAACCGCTGGGCATCCGGGTGTGGGGGCACGACGTGTGGACCGTGCCTCCCAACTCGCAGGGCTACCTGAGCCTCGCCGCGGCCCGCATCGCCGAAGGCCTGGACCTCCCGCCGGAGGACGACCCCCTGCGGGCCCA
>JAERSW010000054.1 GCA_016845305.1 Acidimicrobiales bacterium | reverse complement strand
GGGCCGGTCTTGCCGGCCAGGTCGAAGTACAGGGTGTAGTCGCCCCAGTCCGACAGGTCGTTCTCGTCCGCGGCCACCACGGTGTAGGTCTTGGAGCCGGGGGCATCGCAGATGTAGTCGGAGATGTAGGCCGTGGTGGTGCCACCCGAGTCCCGGCTCTCCAGCACGAGGACGCCCTTCGAGTCGTAGACGAGGAGGTGCATGTCGAGCTTGTTGCGCCACACGTAGGGATCCTCGGTGTGCCCGGCGCCGTACCGGTCGCCCGTCGACTCGAGGGTCAGGGTCACGTGCGACCCCGGTTCGGCGCTGAACGAGTAGCCGTCACGAGAGCCGGACACCAGGGTGGCCTTGTAGTTCTGGCCCGAGGTCATCGACCCCATGTACCGGGAGTGCAGGGTGGTCGTCGTGACCGGCGTCGTGGTGGTGGGTGCGGCGGTCGTGGTCGCTGGTGCGGCCGTGGTCGTCGTCGGGGCCGCCGTGGTCGTGGTGGTGGGCGCGGCCGTCGTGGTCGTCGTCGAGGTGGTCGTCGGCGGTGGGTCGCGGCGTACGGCCGTGGTGCCGTTCCGGCCGGCGTCGAGGCCGGCGAAGAAGGTCATGATCGTCCCGCCGTACGACTGCGCCTGGGCGTCGCTGAGGCAGTAGTGGTCGCCCACCCAGTCCAGGGACACCTGCTCCTCGTCGGTCCAGGTCGTCGTCCAGGCGTACGGACCCGACGCGTCGATCGAGTCGCCGAGGCCGAGCGAGCACTCGTCGCCGCTGACCTGGCTGAGGCTGGTGAGGATGAAGTGGATCGCCACGACACCCGCCTTCTGCAGGTCGGCCGGCGAGTCGTGGCCGAGGTGCTCGGTGGCCCAGATCAGGTCGGACACGCCGGACGTGGCGTAGCCGGTGGTCACCGACCGGTCCTCGGCCGCCGACGTGGCGGAGAAAGCGGTCAGGCCGCCGGCGAGGAGGCCGACGGTCAGCAGCGCGAGCGCGCCACGTCGAAGGGATGCCGGCACGAGACTCTTCATGTCGCCAGTCTTCCAGACCGGCGCGCGTCGCATGCGGACGGCGCCCACGTGCGATCCTTCCCCGGTGCGAAGCGTCGTCGACCGGGCCCCTCGGATCGTGGCCCGGATCCTCCTGCGGGTGGGCCTCCCGGTCCTCCTCCTGGTTGGGGCGACGGCCTGTGGAGATGGCGACGAGGCCGAGCCGCCCCCGTCCACGGTCGGCGAGCTGTTCGAGGGTTCCGTGGCCACCACCACCGTCGGTGGACTCCGGGTGGACGGCTGGACCCGTCGGGAACTGCCGGACCTGCGGGCCGCGGCCGACCGGTGTGCGGCGTCGGCCGACGTGGACGCACCGGCCGACCCCGAGGACGGGCCGCGCACCGTCGTGGTCGAGTCCGGGGACACCCTCGGCAAGATCGCCAAGCGCTTCGACCGGACGGTCGACCAGTTCATGCGGGCCAACGGCATGTCGGACCCGAACCTCCTGAAGGTGGGGCAGGTGCTGGTGGTGCCCGCCCAGCGGACCGAGGACGTCTCCGAGCCCGACGGTCCCTCGGTGGTCGTGGAGCCCGTCTACTGCGAGATCGACACCGGCGTGTCCGCCTTCGGTCCGGACGGCGGGCAGATCGGCGGTCCTGGAATCGTGGAGGTGTTCGGCGACTGGCCCCGCCTGGACGGTCCCCGGGAGGCACCCCGGGTCAACGGACGCCTCCGCGGCCTCGTGTCGGCGTCCATCCGGTCGTTCCTGGACGACGCGGTGGCCGCAGTGGAGCGCGGCGGCTACGCCTGTCGGGACGGCAGCCACAACCGCTGTGCCTGGCTCCAGCACCGCCCCGAGGTGCTCCTGGCCACCGACGACCTGCTGAGCGTCCGCGACGTGGTCCGCCACCTGTTCCCCGGCGCATCGATGGTCGACGTCGAGGTCCGGACCAGCACCTTCGACCTGGCCACCGGGCGCCCCATCGGCCTGGACGCGCTGTTCGACGCGGACACCGACTGGCCGTCGGCCCTGTCGGCGGCCGCCATCGAACGCCTCGCCGACCAGCCGTGGACCGACGAGCGCCGGGTGACCGGCGCCGGCCCGGACCCGGCCAACTTCGAGCGGTTCAACCTGGCCCACGGTGGCCTCGTCCTGTCGTTCGCCCCCGGAACCATCGGTGGGGCCGGCAGCGAGGACGTGTCGGTCACCGTGCCCTACCGGGTCCTCGACGGCTACTGGGCGGTCGGCGGGCCGGTCTCGTGGCTCGGCGACCATGCACGAGGGGTTCAGGCTCCCTAGGTTTGGGCGATGGACCTTCTGGAGGCCATGCGGACCACGTTCTCGTGCCGGGAGTTCACCGACGATCCGGTCACCGACGACCAACTCCACCGCATCCTCGACGCCGCCCGCTTCGCCCCGTCGGGTGGCAACCGCCAGGGCGGCCACGTGGTCGTGGTCCGGGACCGGGATACCCGGCAGGCCCTCGGCGAGATGTGCGGGCCGACCCTCCGCCTCTACGCCGCACAGGCCGCCGCCGGGGAGACCCCGTTCAGCTCCGTCCATCCTTCGGCCGTGGACGTCGAGGAGGCGTTCGCCACCCCGGTCGACCTCTTCCCCCTCTTCGACCACCTGGGAGACGTCCCGGTGGTCCTGGTCGTCAGCGTCGACCTGGCCGAGGTGGCCTCCATGGACGTGGACCTGGACCGGGTGGGCCTGGTCACCGGTGCTTCGATCTATCCCCTGGTGTGGAACCTGCTGCTCGCTGCACGGTCGGAGGGGCTGGCCGGCGTGGTCACCACGGCGGTCGTTCCGGCAGAGGATGGGGTCCGAGCCCTCCTCGGGCTGCCGGAGACGCACGCCATCGCGGCGCTCGTCCCGCTCGGCGTCCCGGTCCGTCGACTGACGAAGCTGACCCGCCGCCCGGTGGAGGACTTCGTCACCGTCGACCGGTTCGACGGCGAGCCGCTGCGGCCGGGTAGCGACGGCTGAGAGATTCGGCGATCCGATGCGCCTCGGCATCACGATCCACCTGACCGATTGGTCGATCGACGTCCGTGACCTGGCTGTGGCGGTCGAGGAGCGGGGCTTCCACTCGCTGTACGTCCCCGAGCACACCCACATCCCGGTCGAGCGCTCCACGCCGCCGCCCACCGGCGCTGACGCGCTCGGCGAGGACTACGCCCGGTCGCCCGACCCATGGGTGTCGTTGGCCGCAGCAGCTGCGGTCACCGACCGGATCGCCCTCGGATCCGGCGTGGCGCTGGTGGCCCAGCACCATCCGATCTCGTTGGCCAAGGTCGTGGCCAGCGTCGATGCCCTGTCGACGGGCCGGGTGGTCCTGGGCGTCGGGTTCGGCTGGAACCGGGAGGAGATGGCCCACCACGGCGTCCGGTACGCCACACGACGGGAGCGGGTCGCCGAGCACGTGGCCGCCATGCGGGCCCTGTGGGTCGACGACGAGGCCGAGTTCCATGGTGACTTCGTGGACTTCGGCCCGTCGTGGTCGTGGCCGGTGCCCGTCCGGCCGGGAGGGCCTCCGGTGCTGGTCGGAGGTGGGGCCGGGCCGCGGCTCTTCGCCCACATCGCCGCCTGGGCCGATGGCTGGATGCCCATCGGGGGGTCCGGCCTCGCCGGAGGGATGGCAGGCCTGCGACAGGCGTGCGAGGAGCGGGGACGTGATCCGGGCGAGGTGGCCGTCGTCCCCATCGGGACCCTCCCCGACGAGGGGAAGCTCGAGCACTACGCCTCGTTGGGCGTGGCCGAGACGGTGCTGCGGGTGCCGTCGGCCGGTCGGGACGAGGTGCTGGCCGTCCTCGACGACCACGCCCGGTACCTCGGCTGAGGAGCGCGTCCGTGGACGACCGGGTAGGGGTCACGCTGCCGGAGGGGAGTGCGGGGTTCGTCGACGTCGGGGCCGGCCCGTACGTGCACGGCACCCCGAGCCGACGGTTTCCCGTCTACACGCGGGGCAATGCCGGCGAGGTCTACCCGCAGCCCGTGTTCCCGCTGACCGCGGCGATGGCCCGGGCCCTGGCCGGCGATCCCTCCCGCGACTTCCTCCGCTCCACCGGCATGGCGACCCGCCGGGAGTGCGCCGAGGACGCCGACGTCTTCATGGGCGTGTTCGGGGGCTACACGTACCTGAACCTCTCGGTGACCCGGGTGGTGGCCGCCCGCACCCCGGGCCTCACGGCCGCCGACGCCGACGCCCCGTTCCTGGGAGCGGAGGGCCGCGCTCCGACCCACGTCCGGTCGTGGCGGGACGTGAACCCCCTGGCCACCCTCCGGGGCCTGGGCTACGGCTGGCGGGTCCTGGCCGCCGATGCCCTGCCGGAGTTGGATGCGGCGGCCGACGAGTTGGCGGCATGGCGGGCCGGGCTCCCGCCGGTCGACGGGTCCACCGACGACGACCTGGTCGATGCCGCCGTCGGCCTCCTTCCGCTGGTCAGTCGGACTTTCGCCCTGCACCTGTCCATCACGTCGGGCACCGGCATCGGCCTCGACGTCCTCCGGAAGACCACCCGGCGCCGATCCGACCGTCGCCGCGGCACGGCGGTGGACCTCATGGCGCTGCTGGGCGGCCTGGGTGACGTCGCATCGGCCGCGCCGGCCGCCGACCTGTGGGCGTTGGGCCGCCGGGTCCGCGATGCCCGGGGGGTGACCGCCCACTTCGACGTCGGCGTGTCGGGCCTCGACGCCCGGCTACGGGCCGACCCCTCGGCCGTGGACTTCGTGGAGGCGTTCGACGCCTTCCTCCACCGGCACGGTGCTCGCGGCCCCAACGAGTGGGAGATGGGGTGCGACGTGTGGGGGACCGCACCGGAACTGGCCCTGGCGCTGGTCGACCGGATGAGACACGCCGACGACGACCACGACCCGGCGGTCCGGGGCGCGGCACGGGCCGTCGACCGGGAGGCCGCGGTGGCCGCGGCACGTGGACGGGTCCGTCCGGGCTCGCGCTGGCTGTTCGACCGGGGCCTGCGGTGCGCCGTGCTGCGGACCCGGGGGCGGGAGCGGTGCAAGACGGTCCTCGTGGAGGCCATCCACGAGGGTCGCCTCCGACTCCGCGAGTTGGGCCGGCGCCTGGCCGAGCGGCACCCGACGGTGTCTCCGGACGACCTGTTCTACGTGACCCTCGACGAGTTCGACGCCTACCGGGCGGAGCCCGAGGCCTTCGCCGAGGTGGTCGTCGGGCGGCGGGCGACCCGGGACCGCCTGGCCGCCCTCGAGCCTCCGTTCTGCTTCAGCGGCGAAATGCCCCCGGTGGAGGAGTGGCCCACGGTGGACGCCGGACCTTCGGCCGGAGGGGCGTCGGCATCGGAGGTGCCCGGCCCGGGCACGGTGCTGGCCGGAACGCCCGGCTCGTCGGGCGTGGCCCGGGGACGGGCCCGCATCGTCACCGACCCCGGCGACCCCGGCGACCTCGGGCCGGGCGACGTCCTGGTGGCGCCCCACACCGACCCGGCCTGGACGCCGCTGTTCGTGCCCGTCGAGGCCGTGGTGGTCGACGTCGGCGGACAGATGAGCCACGCGGTGATCGTGTCGCGGGAGCTGGGCCTGCCCTGCGTGGTGGCCGTCACCGGGGCGACGGTGGCCATCGCCGACGGCACGACGATCGAGGTCGACGGCACCGCGGGCACGGTACGGATCCTGGATTGAGTGGTGCGCCGGATTCGGCGCACCGGCTCAGGAGTTGCCCCTCAGGAGTTCGAGGAGCGGAACCCGGCCATGAAGTCGACCAGGGCCTCGACGCTGGCCACGGGCAGGGCGTTGTACACGCTGGCCCGGATGCCGCCGACGCTGCGGTGCCCCTTCAGGTTGACCATGCCCGCCTCGGCGGCCTCGGCCACGAAGCGCTTCTCGAGGTCCTCGTCGGGGAGCCGGAACACGATGTTCATGTGCGACCGGCTGGCCTCGTCGACCGGGCACGTGTACCAGCCGTCGCTGCCGTCGATGGCCCCGTAGAGCAGCGACGCCCGCTCGGCGGCCCGCTGCTCGAAGGCGGCCAGGCCGCCCTCGGCCTGCATCCAGCTCAGCACCTTGCCCATGACGTAGATGGCGAACATGGGTGGCGTGTTGGCCATCGAGTCGTTCGACTCGTGGGTGGCGTAGTCCAGATACGAGGTGAGGTCGCGGCCGTGGGTGGACAGGCGGTCCTTCCGCACGACGACGACGGCGAGGCCGGCCGGGCCGAGGTTCTTCTGGGCGCCGCCGTAGACGAGGTCGTGGGCGTCCCAGTCGATGGGGCGGCTCAGGAAGTCGGAGCTCATGTCGGTCACCAGCGGCACGTCGACCGTCGGGAGGGCGGGGAAGCGGATCCCGCCGATGGTCTCGTTGCTGGTGACGTGCAGGTAGCGGCTGCCGTCGCGGACCTCGATCTCGTCGGTGGACGGCATGCGGCTGAACGAGCCGTCGGCGCCGGACCAGGCCTCGTAGACCGGGGCGACCTTCTTGGCGTCGCCGAGGGCCTTCTTCGCCCACGTGCCGGTGTTGACGTAGCCGGCGGTCTCGCCGTCGGCCAGCAGGTTCATCGGCACCTGGGCGAACTGCAACGAGGCGCCGCCCTGGAGGAACAGCACGGCGAAGTCGTCGGGCACGGCGGCCAGCGACCGGAAGTCGGCCAGGGCCTGCATGTGCACCGCGTCGTAGGCGGCGGCACGGTGGCTGGCCTCGATGATCGACATGCCGGTGCCGTCGAAGTCGAGGAGCTCGTCCCGGACCTCTTCGAGGACCGACACCGGAAGGGTGCACGGGCCCGCGCAGAAGTTGTGGACACGGGTGGATGCGCTCATGGGGATTCTCCCTGGTTCGAGCCCGGGCCGGCCTGGGGCGGACGCCGGGGTCGTTCGGTCGACGGGGAAAGCCTACCGGAGCGTTCCCGACGGGGGGAGGGAAACGGGCCTCAGCCGGCGGTGAGCTCGAGGCGTCGCAGGGCCGGTTCGACGACGGACGCCGTCCGTGCCACGGACTCGGCCAGGGCCTCGGGATCGACGTGGTCGGGGTCGTCCACGCCGATGGGCACCACCTGGTGGTCGTGCTCTCGATCCACCCAGGTGGGGACGTAGCCGGCGTCGACGATGGCCACCCCGCCGTCGTCGGCCCGGACCTGGAACCAGGCGATGATGCCGTCCTGGGTCTCCGGGGGGCACGACCGGCACGGGTTGGCGGCGTCGCCCGGCTGGTTGGTCAGGAAGTTGCCCAGGCCGTAGGCCAGGGCGTCGCCGTCGAGGCGTTCCACCGGCTGGACCACGTGGGCGTGGTGGCCGAGGACCAGGTCGACCTCCGGAGAGGCCAGCAGGCGCCGTCCGGCCGAGCGCTGGCGGTCGGTGGGGTCGGCCCGGTACTCCTCGCCCCAGTGGACGCTGACCACCACGAACTCGGCCCCGGCCGCCCGGGCCGCCCGGGCGTCGGCGACCACCCGGTCCACGTCGAGGTGGGGGACCATCCACGGTGGGTTGATCGGCAGGTCCCGTCCGTTGAGGAGGTCGGTGACCGACAGGTGGGCCACCCGGATCCCGGCCGGCTCGTACCACGCGGGCCCCGCCGCTTCTTCCGCCTCGGCCATGCCGGTGGTGGCCAGGCCGACCCGGCGCAGGTGGTGCAGGGTGGCGGTCACGCTGGACGGTCCGGAGTCGAGGGAGTGGTTCGAGGCCAGCGAGCAGCCGTCGTAGCCGGCGTCGGCGATGGCGTCGGCCAGCGTGGACGGCACCCGGAAGGTGCCCCGGAAGCTGAGGTCGTCGTCGTGGCGCGACAGCGGGCTCTCCAGGTGGCACAGGGCCAGGTCGGCGCCGGCGAGGATGGGGCGGACCCGGGCGAAGAGCGGGGTGAAGTCCCAGCCGGACCCGCTTCCCTCGGCGGCCGCGGCGGCCCGTTCGGCGACGGCGCCGTGGCTGATGATGTCGCCGGTGGCCACCAGCGTGAACGTCCTCGCCGGGCGGGGGGCCACGGTGGGAGGTGCCGTGGTCGGCGGCCCTGTGGTGGACGGCCCTGTGGTGGAAGCGCCGCTGGTGGGGGACGGCTCGGCGGTCGTCGTCGTGGCGGGCACGGCGGCCCCCCGGTCGATCGGGGAGTCGTCGCCGTCGCCGGATCCGAACAGGTCGAGGACCAGCAGGCCGACCAGGCCGACCACGACCACCGTCTGGAGGATCCGGGCCAGGCGGCGCTCGCCGGCGTGCAGCGGGTGCAGGCCGGCGTCGGGGGTCGACGGTTCGTCCGTCATGCGTCGATCCGGGAGAGGAGGGGGACGCCGGGGCGGACGGACCGGTCGTTGGTCCCCGCTTCGCGGACGACCTGTCCGGACACCACGACGTGGTGCACGCCGACCGACGGCAGCCACGTCTTCTCGATGGTCGACCGGTCGGCGATGGTGGCCGGGTCGAAGACGGTCACGTCGGCCGCCGATCCGACCGAGAGGCGTCCCCGCCGGGCCAGGTCGGGGCAGCGCCCCTCCAGGAGGCGGGCCGGCAGGATGGTCATCCTGGCCAGGGCGTCGGGCAGCGACAGCAGGCCCCGTTCCCGCACGTAGTGGCCGAGCACCCGGCTGAAGCACCCCGAGCCCCGCGGGTGGTTGTTGTGGTGCTCCTGGAGGATGGCGTCGGAGCCGATCATGATCCACGGCGTGGTCAGCGCCGTGTCGATGTCGTCGTCGGACATGGCGAACGCCGCGGTCAGCCGGTTCTCGGACCGGGCCCGCTCCCAACCGGCCTCGTCGAGGCGACCGGTCGTGCCGGCCACCTGCAGGTCGGACACCGTGATGCCGTACTTCTCGCGGAACCCGTCGAAGCGGGCGCTGCCGGCGTAGGTGGCCCAGTACGTGTACGGGTAGGTGCAGGCGGTGATGGCCAGCCCGTCGCTGCGGGCCGCCTCGAGCTGGGCCACCGCCTCGCGCATGCGTCCCGTGCCGCCGGTGGAGTTGAGGTGCTCGACGTGCACGGCGCAGCCGGCGCGGCGGGCCACGGTGACGGCCTCGGCGACGGCCTCCTCCTGCGTGCCGGGCTCGAGGTTGTCCGAGTGGCGGAGGTGGAGGCAGAGCGGGACCCCGTGTCGGGCGGCCACCTCGCCGTGGCGGAGCATCTCGTCGAGGGTGACGCCGATGGTGTACTCGGGCTGCTGGTGGATGCCCAGGGCGCCGGCCCGCAGGTCGGCCTCGGCCCGTCGCCACAGCTCGTCGACCTGGGGGTCGGTGGCGTAGTCGATGCCGATGCCCATGGCCTTGCGGTGTTCGTACTGGTCGGTGGCGCCCCCCACGTTGACCGGTGGGGCGTGGCCGGCCGATCGGGCCAGGAAGCGCTCCATGGTGCCGTCGATGCCGTGCATGCAGAGGTTGGAGGTGACGCCGTCGGCCACCTTGTTCCACTCGCCGTAGCCGTTGACCGGGTACGAGAGCACGTCGATGAAGCCGGGGGCCACGACCAGGCCGCGGGCGTTCAGCGTCCGACGACCGGCGAGGGGCCCGTCGGCGATGGTGGCCACGGTGTCTCCGTCGATGCCGACGTTGGCCACGCCGTCGAACCCGCTGTCGGGGTCGACGACCCGCCCGCCCTCCACGACCAGGTCGTAGAGGTGGTCGTCGACGGTGGTGGACGGCGCCGGTTCTGTCGTCGTGGTCTCGGGTGCCCGGGAGGTCGTGGACCGGGGGACCGCCGGAACCGTGGTGGTCGGGCTGGCGGTGGCCGGGGCGGCGGCCGGAGCGCGGCGGCCCGGGAGCCGACGAGTGAGGGCGACCAGCCCGGCACCGAAGCCGAGCCCGAGCAGGAACCGTCGTCGGCCCACCGCCTCGGGTCGGAGGTCGTCGTCGGGCCCGTCCACGGGTCCGGACGCTAGTGGTGGGCCGCCCCGGGCGGCGGCCGGGCGGTGGCTACGTTGGCGCCATGGAGGCGGCCGTCGACCGTCGGTGGGGCCCGGGGCCGGCGCTCGGCCTGGTCGGGGTCCTGGTCGTGGTCCTCGTGGCGGTCGCTTCGGGCCGCGGCGGCGGGGCGGCGGAACGGTGGGTGGCCGGTCGTCCCCTCGGCGTGGTGCCGGCTCGCCTCGTCGTGGACCCGGCGCCCGTCCGGACGCTGGATCCGTACCACGGGCTGGGCACCTGGGCCGATGCCTTCGACGTGGACCCCGTCTACGCCCCGGGGACGCCGTCGGTGTCCCCGCACGACCTGGCCGACATGGCCGACCACGGGGTGCGGACGTTGTTCCTCCAGGCCTCGCGGTGGGACGGTCGGGCCTCCGGGCTGGTCCAGGACCCGTGGCTGCAGGCCGGCTTCCTGCTGGCCGCCGAGGAGGCGGGGGTGGCCGTCGTCGGCTGGTACCTGCCCCGCTGGGACGACGGGGGCGACGACCTGGCCCGACTGCTGGCCGTCGACCGCTTCTCGGTGGCCGGCCGGCGCTTCGACGGGCTGGCCGTGGACATCGAGTGGAACCGCGACGACCTGGGGGCCATCGAGCGGTCCGACCGCCTCGTCGACCTGTCCGATCGCCTGCGCCGCACCGTCGGCGACGACCCGTTGGGGGCCGTGGTCATGCCCCCGGTGGTGACCGACGTGATCAACCCCGGTTTCTGGCCCGGCTTCCCGTGGGCCGAGCTGTCGCCCCTCTACGACGTGTGGCTGCCCATGGCCTACTGGTCGTTCCGCACCGGTGGGCACGCCGACCCGCGTGCCTACACCGCCGAGAACGTGGTCCGGATCCGCCTCGACGTGGCCGACCCGGGGGCGCTGGTCCACGCCGTCGGCGGGATCGGCGCGGCGGACGGCACCGCGGTGGTCGACCCGGGCGAGCCGTTGGCCGACGTCGACGACCTCGGGCCCTTCGTCGACGCCCTGGCCGAGACCGGGGCGGTGGGCGGGTCGATCTACGACTGGGCCACCATGGGCGACGAGGCCCGGGTCCGGTTGCGCGACCTCATGGCCGGGGCGTCGTTCCGGGTCGCCGGCTGAGTCCCAGGATCGACCGGCACAGGTCGTCGAGCGGGCCCACGCCGCTGGTGGCCGTCCGGGGTGGGCGGTCGGCGGAGGCCAGCCGGGTGCGGGACCGGCCGGACCGGTCCACCAGGTGGACCAGGCGACCGGAGGCGGCCGGCACCGAGGGGTGGTCGTCGGCGCGTCGCGTGGTGGCCTCGACGGCGAGCCCTACGGCCCGCCAGCAGGCCGGCACCTCGGGGAGGGCGCCCGACCGGGGGAA
>JAERSW010000053.1 GCA_016845305.1 Acidimicrobiales bacterium | reverse complement strand
CTCGGTCGACACGTGGGTCCGGGCCCGACCCGGCGGCGTGGTGCGGGCCAAGGGCCTGGTCCGGGTCGACGACCGACCCGGCGACCGGACCGTCCTCCAGGTGTGCGGCTCGTCGACCACCGTGTCGGTGGACGGCCCGTGGGACGACGGCGAGGACGCCGTGGTGGCCATCGCCGTGCCGGGCACTCCCCGGGCCGCCCTCGTCAAGTGGCTGAACCTGCTGGCCTGACGGGCCTGTCCCGACAGTCGGCTCCGAGAAACCCCTAGGCGGGCGGCGCTTCCCCCGACAGCGGCGCCTGGAGGTTGCCGGCCTCCACGGCCAGCCGGTCGGCCACGTCGTTCCAGCGGTCGCCCGAGTGGCCCTTCACCCATTCGAAGGACACGTCGCCCCGCTCGACCACCTCGGCCACCAGCGGTTCCCACAGGTCCCGGTTGGCCACCGGCTCCCTCTTGGCGTTGACCCACCCCTTGCGGATCCACTTCTCCCACCAACCGTCGCGGAAGCAGTGCACCACGTAGGTCGAGTCGCTCACCACGGTGAACGGCTCGTCGAACCGCCGGACCGCCTCCAGCGTGGCCGTCAGCTCCATGCGCTGGTTGGTGGTGCGGGCCTCGAAACCGGCCGCGAACGGACCGTCGGGCACCACCCAGGCCCAGCCTCCCGGCCCCGGATTCCCCGAACACGCACCGTCGGTGTACACGCGCAACACGGCCAGCGACCCTAGCGACGGACGCGCCCGCCCCACGGGAACCCCGAGGGATACCCGGGCCCCGCGACCCGACCCGTGGCAGGATGCGACCGTGATCGACGGGTTCACGCACCAACTCCCCGACGGCGACCCCGACGAGACGAAGGAGTGGATCGACTCCTTCGACGCCCTCGTCGACCAGTCCGGTCGGCGCCGCGCCCGCTTCATGCTGGCCAAGCTGCTGGAACGGGCCGGCGAGCTGAACGTCGGCAACGCCCCACCCACCTGGACCCCGTACGTCAACACCATCGCCACCGAGGACCAGCCGTGGTTCCCCGGCGACGAGCACATCGAGCGCCGCATCCGGGCGTTCATCCGCTGGAACGCCGCGGCGATGGTCATCAACGCCAACAAGACCGCCGACGGCATCGGCGGCCACCTGTCCACCTTCGCCTCGTCGGCGTCCCTCTACGAGGTCGGCTTCAACTGGTTCTTCCGGGGCAAGGACGACGGCCGCCCCGGCGACCACGTCTACTTCCAGGGCCACGCCGCCCCCGGCGTGTACGCCCGCGCCTTCCTCGAACGCCGCCTCGAGGCCCACCACCTCGACCGGTTCCGCATGGAGATCGGCGGCGGCGGCCTGTCCAGCTACCCCCACCCCCGGCTCATGCCGGACTTCTGGGAGTTTCCGACCGTGTCGATGGGCCTCGGCCCCATCAACTCCATCTACCACGCCCGCTTCAACCGGTACCTCCAGAACCGGCGCATCGACGACACCTCGGAGAGCCGGGTGTTCTCCTTCCTCGGCGACGGCGAGTGCGACGAACCGGAGACCCTCGGTGCCATCTCGCTGGCCGGCCGGTCCGGCCTCGGCAACCTCGTCTGGATCGTCAACTGCAACCTGCAGCGCCTCGACGGCCCGGTCCGCGGCAACGGCCAGGTCATCCAGGAGCTGGAGGGCGTGTTCCGCGGCGCCGGCTGGAACGTGCTCAAGGTGATCTGGGGTTCGGAGTGGGACGAGCTGATCCACGCGGACGTGGACGGCGTGCTGCTCAACAAGTTCAACACCACCGTCGACGGCGAGTACCAGCGGTTGGCCGTGGAGGGCGGCGACTACGTCCGGGAGCACTTCTTCGGCCCCGACCCCCGCCTCCGGGCCATGGTCGAGCACCTGTCCGACGAGGAGCTGGCCAACCTGCCCCGCGGCGGCCACGACTACCAGAAGGTCTACGCCGCCTACCGCAACGCCACCGAGGAGAACGACGCCCCCACCGTCATCCTCGCCAAGACCATCAAGGGGTGGACCCTCGGCGAGGGCTTCGAGGCCCGCAACGCCACCCACCAGATCAAGAAGATGTCGTCCACCGAGTTGCTGGCGCTGCGCGAACGCCTCCACCTCGAGGACGAGATCCCCGAGTCGGCCCTCAGCGGCGACCGGGCCCCCTACTACCGGCCCGACGAGGACAGCCCCGAGTACGAGTACATGGTGCAGCGGCGCCGGGCCCTCGGCGGGTCGATCCCCAAGCGCCGCATCCGCAATCGTCGACCCCTGTCACTGCCCGACCCGTCGGTGTTCACCGGCCTGGCCAAGGGTTCGGAGGGGCGGGCCGTGTCGACGACCATGGCCATGACCAGCCTGCTGCGCGACCTGATGCGCGACGAGGCGTTCGGCCCCCGGGTGGTCCCCATCGTCCCCGACGAGGCCCGCACGTTCGGCATGGACTCGCTGTTCCGGGAGTTCGGCATCTACGCCCCGTTCGGCCAGCTGTACGAGCCGGTCGACCACGAGCTGCTGCTGTCGTACAGCGAGAGCACCGACGGCCAGCTCATCGAGGAGGGCATCACCGAGTGCGGCTCGATGTCCAGCTTCATCGCCGCGGGGACCAGCCACGCCAACCTCGGCGTCCCCATGGTGCCCTTCTACACCTTCTACTCGATGTTCGGCTTCCAGCGGGTCGGCGACTCGATCTGGTCGGCGGCCGACTCGCGGGCCCGGGGCTTCCTGCTGGGTGCCACGGCCGGACGCACCACGCTGGCCGGCGAGGGCCTCCAGCACCAGGACGGCCACAGCCTGCTGCTGGCCGCCACCGTGCCGGCCTGCCAGGCCTTCGACCCGGCCTTCGCCTACGAGCTGGGCGCCATCATCGACGACGGCCTCACCCGCATGTACGGGCACACGTCCTCGACGGGAGTCCCAGCCTCGGGTGATCGGTCCTCTGGCGGCCCGGCCTCCGACGACGCTGACGTCTTCTACTACGTGACCCTCTACAACGAGGCCCACGAGATGCCGCCGCGGCCGGACCACGTCACCGACGCCGACGTGGTCCGGGGCCTGTACCAGTGGGCCGACGCACCCGACCTGGGTCCGTCTGACCCTGGAACCGGCGACGGGACGATCGACGAAACCAGTGCCGGCGCCGGCTGCCGCGGTCGGGCCACGCTCGTGTTCTCCGGTTCGGCGCACGGCGCCGCCCGGGCCGCCGCGGCCGAGCTGGCCGAGCGGTGGGGCGTGGCCGTCGACCTGTGGAGCGCCACCTCCTACAAGCGGCTCCGCGAGGAGGCCCTGGCCGTCGAGCGCCGCAACCGCCTCCACCCGACCGAGGCCGCCGAGGTCCCGCTGGTGACCCGGCTGCTGGCCGACGGCGAGGGACCGGTGGTGGCGGTGACCGACTTCCAGAAGCTGGTCCCCGGACAGGTGGCGAGATGGATCCCCCGCCCGTACCACACCCTCGGCACCGACGGCTTCGGCCGCAGCGACACCCGCGAGGCGCTCCGACGGTTCTTCGAGGTCGACGCCGGGCACGTGGTCGTCGGCGTCCTCCACGCCCTGTCCCGCGAGGGCACCGTCGACCCGTCGGTGGTGGCCGAGGCCATCGCCCACCACGGCATCGACACCGAGGTCGCCGACCCCGGCCGCCACGACACGGTGCCCCGGACCGGCCACGGCGTCGGCGCCGGTGACTGACCGGCACCTCCGTCCGGCCCGACCCTCCCGGTAGGTTCGGGCCATGGCACCCACCACCGGCACGCTGGCCATCACCGGCGACGACGACGCCGACCTCCTCCTCAACACCGACCCGCTGTCCCTCCTCGTCGGCATGCTGCTCGACCAGCAGGTCCCCATGGAATGGGCCTTCAAGGGACCGGCCACGCTCGTCCAGCGGCTGGGCTTCGCCGACGGGCGCCTCGACGCGGCGGCCATCGCCGACATGGACCCCGAGGCGTTCCTCGAGGCCTGCCGAGCCAAGCCGGCCATCCACCGGTTCCCGAAGTCGATGGCCGGACGCATCCAGGACCTGTGCCGGCACCTGGTCGACCACCACGGGGGCGACGCCGCCGACGTGTGGACCGGAGCCGCCGACGGCGCGGATCTCTCGAAGCGGCTCCGGGCGCTGCCCGGCTACGGCGCCGAGAAGACGAGCATCTTCGTGGCCATCCTCGCCAAGCGGATGGACCACCGCCCCGACGGGTGGGAGGCCGCCGCCGGCCCGTTCGCCGACGACGTGCCCCGTTCGGTGGCCGACATCGACGGCCCGGAGTCGCTCGCCACGGTCCGGGCCTGGAAGAAGGCCCAGAAGGCGGCCGGGAAGTCCAAGCAGGACTGACGGCCCGGCCCGGACTCCGGGCTGCGCCTAGAGCCGGAGCTCCCCGCGGGCGGACGCCTCCAGGAACCAGGCGTAGGTCTCGGCCAGGCCGTCGGCCAGCGAGGTCGACGCCGTCCACCCCAGGTCGGCGAGGCGCGACACGTCCAGCACCTTGCGGGGCATCCCATCGGGCTTCGAGGTGTCGAAGGCCAGCTCGGCGCCCGGGTGGACGAGGTCGCGCACCGCCTCGGCCAGCTCGCGGATCGTCAGGTCCACGCCGGTGCCGACGTTCACGTGGCCGGCATCGGAGTAGTGGTCCATCAGGAACAGGCAGGCGTCGGCCAGGTCGTCGACGTGCAGGAACTCCCGTCGGGCCCCGCCGGTCCCCCACACCGTCACCGTCCCGTCGCCGGCCTCCTTCGCCTCGTGGAACCGCCGCATCAGCGCCGGCAGCACGTGCCCGCCCTCGAGGTCGAAGTTGTCGCCCGGCCCGTACAGGTTGGTGGGCATGGCCGAGATGAAGTCGTCGCCGTACTGGCGCCGGTACGTCTCGCAGAGCTTGATGCCGGCGATCTTGGCCAGGGCGTAGCCCTCGTTCGTCGGCTCCAGCGGGCCCGACAGCAGGGCCTCCTCGGTGATCGGCTGGTCGGCCAGGCGCGGGTAGATGCACGAGCTGCCGAGGTACAGCAGCTTGTCGACGCAGGTGCGGTGGGCGGCCTGCACGACGGTGCCGTGGATCATCAGGTTGTCGTAGAGGAACTCGGCCGGCCGGGTGCTGTTGGCGTGGATGCCACCGACGGTGCCGGCCACCAGGAACACGTAGCGGGGCCGCTCGGCGTCGAACCAGGCGTCGACGGCCGACTGGTCCCGCAGGTCGAGGTCCTCGCGCCCGACGGTACGGAGGTCGCCGAAACCGTCGGCCTCCAGGCGCCGCAGCACCGCCGAACCGACGAGGCCGCGGTGCCCGGCCACGAACACCGGCGCCGAGCGGTCGAGCATGGCGTCGACGCTAGCCCCGGGGTCCGGTCGACTCCGTGGGGTCCCCCGACGCATCGCCCCCGCCGGAGGCCGCCGGACCGAACGCGCCCATCTCCCGCAGGTACGTACCGAGCAGGTCGGCGACCATGGCCACGCTCACCGCGTCCAGCGGGTCGGCCTGCTGCAGGCCGCGGGCCACGACGTGCTCCAGCGCGCCGTCCAGCGGCGCCACCCGGCCACCCGTCTCCGGGGAATCCCCCTCCGAGGGACGCGTCTCCGGTGGCCCGGTCTCCGAGGGCTCCTTCTCCGGGGACCGCTTCTCCGAGAAAACGGCGTCGCCCAGTTCCTGGCCGTGCTCGGTCGAGAGCCCGGCCTCGGCGAACACCTCCAGGTACCAGCCGACCACCGCGGCCACGTCGTCCCGGCTGAGCTGCCCAGCGGCCTCAACGGGCAGCCGGTCGGCGATCCAGTCGACGGCGTCGTCGACCTCCAGCACGGCGGGCAGCGGCGTGTCCTCGAGTCGGCGGACGGCCGAGCCGACCGACACCAGGGCGATGGCGCCCACGAGGGCGGCGCCGACGGCGAGGAAGAGCCAGGTCATGGACGAGGCCCGGATCCCGGCAGGGAATCCGGCCCGGGGCTAGATCCCGATGCGCCTAGATCCCGATGCGCTGGGCGAGCAGCTCGCGGTGGTACGTCGGGTCGCCGAACAGCAGCTCGGAGCTCTTGGCCCGCTTGAAGTACAGGTGGGCCGGGTGCTCCCAGGTGAAGCCGATGCCGCCGTGGATCTGGATGTTCTCGGCGGTGGTGTGGAAGTACGCCTCCGAGCAGTACGCCTTGGCCAGCGACGCCACCGACGGCAGCTCGTCGTTCAGCTCGGCGGCGCACCAGCCCGCGTAGTAGGCCGCCGACTTGGCCGACTCGACCTCGAGCAGCATGTCGGCGCACTTGTGCTTGATGGCCTGGAACGAGCCGATGGGCCGGCCGAACTGGACCCGGTCCTTGGCGTACTGGACGGCCGTGTCGAGGCACACCTGGGCGCCACCGACCTGCTCGGCGGCCAGCGCCACCGCGGCCAGGTCCAGCACCCGCTCCAGCACGGCCCAGCCGCCGCCCTCGGCGCCGACCAGGGTGGCCGACACGCCGTCGAAGTCGAGGCGGGCCTGCTTGCGGGTCATGTCCATCGTGGCCAGCGGGGTGCGGGTCAGGCCGGCGGCGTCACCGTCGACCCGGAACAGCGACACGCCCCCGGGCGTGCGCGCCGCGACGAGGACCAGGTCGGCGATGTGGCCGTCCAGCACGTACATCTTCGAGCCCGACAGCGACCAGCCGTCACCGTCGGCGGTGGCCTCCATGGTGATGCCGTCCTCGTCCCAGCGGCCGCTCTCCTCGGTGAAGGCCAGCGTGGCGATCGTCTCGCCGGAGGCGATCCCGGGCAGGCACTCGGCCGCCGCGGCGTCGTCGCCGGCGTGGATGAGGGTGTTGGCGGCCAGCACCACCGTCGAGAAGAACGGGGCGCACAGCAGGGCGCGGCCCATCTCCTCGAGCACCACGATGAGCTCGACGTAGCCGAAGCCCTGGCCACCGTGCTCCTCGGGGATGATCAGGCTCTGCAGGCCGAGCTGCTCGGCCATCATCGACCAGGTGCCGGCGTCGTAGCCGTCCTCGGTCTCCATGAGCTCGCGGACCGTGGTCTCCGAGGAGTAGTTCTCGAGGAAGGTGCGGACGAACTCCCGCAGCTGTTCCTGTTCCTCGCTGAAGGCGAAGTTCACGTGATGGCTCCCTCACTGTCTCGTTCCGGGGTTGTTCTACCAGCAGGAGCCGGTCCGGGGGACATCGGAGCCGGGAGCCCCGGCGGGCGTCCGTCACCCCGTCCGGTGCCATGATCCAGCCATGGACTCCACCCCCGAACCAGAGACCACGGGCCCCACCTCGCCGCACGCCGGGCCGTGCGCCCACCACGACCACCCCCGACCGTCGGTCCCCGGGGTGGCCCTGCACTGGTGCGACGAGCAGGCCGAGGTGCACCGGATCGTGGTCGGCGACTGGGAGAACAACGTGTTCGTCCTCCGGTGCCGCCAGACCGGCGAGTCGGTGCTCATCGACGCCGCCAACGAGCACGAGAAGCTCCTGGAGCTGTGCCGGGTCCTGGACGTGCGCACCGTGCTGGAGACGCACGGCCACTTCGACCACATCCAGGCCGTCCCGGCGGTGCGCGACGCCGGCTTCCGGGTGGCCGTCACCGCCGACGACGCGGCGATGCTCCCGTCGTACGACGACGTCATCGAGGACGGGTCGGTGCTCGAGGTGGGCCGCCTCCGCCTCCACGCCATCTGCACGCCCGGCCACACCCCCGGATCGGTCTGCTTCCGCCTGGAGGGCTCGCCGCTGCTGTTCAGCGGCGACACGCTCTTCCCCGGTGGCCCGGGGGCGACGGGCTTCGAGGGTGGCGACTTCGACACCATCATCGAGTCGATCGACCGGCGACTCTTCGCCCCGCTGTCGCCCGACACGGTGGTGATGCCGGGCCACGGCCTGGACACCACCATCGGCACCGAACGGCCGGCGCTCGACGAGTGGGTGGCCCGCGGCTGGTGAGCGCGGATCACCCCGACAGGGTCCCCGCGGGAGGACCGGCGGCCCTCCCCGCCGACCAGCGGCCGTTCGACGACACCCCGGTCCACACCGACGACCTTCCCGACACCCCCATCCGCGACCGCAACGTCCCCGCCGAGGCGTGGATCGAGGCGCCCGCGGCGCTGCTGGCCGCCGCCGACGGGATCCCGGCACCGGACGGACGACCCGCGGGCGAACCGGTGCGCATCGCCTACAAGCGCCGCCTGGGCCGGTGGCTGCTGTGGCGGGCCGGCCCGGCCAAGGGCGACGCCCGCTACGTGGCCGTCCACGCCGACGACCTCGACCGGACCCTGGAGTTCCGGCTCTTCGCCGACGGATCGGGGACCGGAACGGGCGCCGACGGGGTCGCCCACGCCCGGTTCCGCGACTGGAAGCGCAGCCTGCTCGAGGCCTGACCGGGATTACCACTACGCGGATAGTGGGAATCCGGACCCCTCCCTAGACTCGGAACGTGACCCGGTCGACCGACGAGACCACCGGAACCCCGCTGTTCGAGGTGCGCGACCTCCACGCCTCGACCACCGACGGCGTGGAGATCCTCCGCGGTGTCGACCTGGTGGTGCAGCCGGGCGAGGTCCACGCCCTCATGGGCCCCAACGGCTCCGGCAAGTCGACGCTGGCCTCGGTGCTGCTCGGCAGCCCCGAGTACGTGGTGACCGGCGGCTCGGTGCGCTTCCGCGGCGACGACATCTCCGACTGGTCGCCCGACGACCGGGGCCGGGCCGGCATCTTCCTGGCCTTCCAGTACCCGCTGGAGGTGGCCGGCGTGTCGGTCATCAACTTCCTGCGCCAGGCCCTGTCGGCCCGCAAGGGCATCGACCTGTCCGTCCTTGAGCTGCGGCTGTCGATCATGGACTGGATGGACCGCCTCGGCATGGACCCCTCGTTCGCCGACCGGCACGTCAACGAGGGCTTCTCGGGCGGCGAGAAGAAGCGCAACGAGGTCCTGCAGATGGCCATCCTCGAACCCGAGGTGGCCATCCTCGACGAGACCGACTCCGGGCTCGACATCGACGCCCTGCGGGTCGTGGCCGACGGCGTGGCCGAGGTGCGCCGCGACCGCCCCGACCTGGGCGTGGTGGCCATCACCCACTACCAGCGGCTGCTCGACAACCTGCGCCCCGACGTGGTCCACATCCTCGTCGACGGACGGATCGTCGACAGCGGCGGTCCCGAGCTGGCCGCCCGCCTCGAGGCCGAGGGCTACGAGGCGTTCCGGCCGGCCCCCGCCGGGGCGTGAGCACGGCGGCCACCGTGACCTCCGAGGCCACCACGTCGGGCACGCTCGACGTCGCCGCCATCAAGGCCGAGTTCCCGCTGCTCCAGCGCGAGGTCCACGGCCGCCCCATCGTCTACCTGGACTCGGGCGCCACGTCGCAGAAGCCGCAGTCGGTGCTCGACGCCATGGACCGGTACTACGCCGAGATCAACGCCAACGTGCACCGGGGGGCATACCACATCGCCGAGCGGGCCACGACCGCCGTCGAGTCGGCCCGGGCCGCCCTCGGTCGGTTCCTGGGAGCGCCGTCGGCCGAGGAGGTGGTGTTCACCAAGAACGCCACCGAGTCCATCAACCTGGTGGCCCACTCGTGGGGGCGGACCAACCTCACCGAGGGCGATGTGGTGCTGCTCACCATGCTGGAGCACCACGCCAACATCGTCCCGTGGCAGCAGCTGGCCGCCGAACGGGGCGTGGAGGTGCGCTGGATCCCCGTCGACGCGAACGGCCGCCTGGACCTGTCCGACCTCGACGCCCTGCTCGACGGGGTCCGCCTCCTGGCCGTCACCGCGGCGTCCAACGTGACCGGCGACCTGCCGCCGGTGCGCCGCCTGGCCGACGCCGCCCACGCCGTGGGGGCCACCGTGCTGGTCGACGCCAGCCAGTGGGTGCCCCACCAGCCCACCGACGTCACCGCCTGGGACGCCGACTTCGTGGCCGTGACCGGCCACAAGATGCTCGGCCCGACCGGCATCGGCGCCCTGTGGGGCCGCCGTGAGCTGCTCGACGCCATGCCGCCGTTCCTGGGTGGCGGGTCGATGATCCAGAACGTCACCGTGGACGGCTTCACCCCCGCCGACGTGCCGACCCGCTTCGAGGCCGGCACCCAGCCCATCGCCGAGATCGTCGGCTGGCACGCGGCGATCGACTACCTGTCCGCCCTGGGCATCGACGCCATCGCCGCCCACGAGCGCGACCTCACCGGGTACGCCCTGCGCACCCTGGCCGACCGGTTCGGCGACGACCTCGCCATCCATGGCCCGGCACTCGCCGCCGACGGCACGGTCGAGGACCGGGGCGGGACCCTGTCGCTGGCCTACCGCGACGTCCACCCCCACGACCTCAGCCAGGTGCTGGACCAGCACGGCGTGTGCGTGCGGGCCGGCCACCACTGCGCCAAGCCGCTGATGAAGGTGCTGGGCGTCAACGCCACGGCCCGCGCCTCGCTGTACCTGTACAACGACGAGTCGGACGTCGACGCCCTGGCCGACGCCCTGGCCGACGCCGGCGATTTCTTCGCGTTCTAGGAGGAGACCCCACCATGGCCGGACTCGAGGACCTGTACCGCGAGATCATCCTCGACCACTACCGCAACCCCCGGAACCGCGGCGAGCTCGAGGTGCCGCCGGCGACGATGGCCGAGGGCTTCAACCCGCTGTGCGGCGACGAGATCCAGGTGTACCTGCAGGTCGACGACGGGGCGATCAGCGACGTCCGGATCGGCGGCCAGGGCTGCTCGATCAGCCAGTCGTCGGCGTCGATGATGTCCACGGCGGTGGCCGGGAAGTCGCTCGACGAGGCCCGGGACGTGCTGCGGCAGTTCAAGGAGATGATGTCGATCCACGAGCACGGCCTCGAGGGCGACGACGACGCTCCCGCCGATGACCGACCGGGCGCCTCAGGGCTCGGCGACCTCGAGGCCCTACGGGGCGTGGTGAAGTTCCCGGTGCGCATCAAGTGCGCCACCCTCGGCTGGAACACCCTCGACCAGGCGATCGGCCAGTCGCTCGACCAGTCGCTCGACCAGGCAGGGGACGGGCCCGCCGCGTGACCGACGGATCGCCCGGAGAGCGTCATCCGATCTCCTCCGAGCGAACCGTCCGCCTGACCACCCGGACGGCCGACGGTCGCCCGAAGCACACCCCGGTGTGGATCGTGGAGGCGGGACCCGGGCAGGTCGCCTTCACCACCGGCTCCCGGTCGTGGAAGGTCCGCCGGATCCGCAACGACCCATCGGTCGTGCTCCAGGCCAGCGACGACGAGGGCACGGTCCTGCCCGGGTCGGTCCCCGTGTCCGGTACGGCCACCGTCGTCCACGGCGCCGCCTACCGCTCCGTCCGCCAGGCCATCCGCCGCAAGTACCGCTGGGAGGACGTGAAGATCACGCTCCAGGAGGTCCCGGCCCGCCTGCGCGGCCGCGGCCCCCTCAGCGACTGCGCCGTCCTGATCGACCTGCAGGCCTGACCCGGCCGGTTGACTCCCCCCCCCCGCCGTGCTCGACTCACGAGCCGGCGGGACCAACGGGGTTCGGCCAGGACGATGGGCGGAACCACATGTCCAGTGAGATCCAGATCACCTACGAGCTCTCGATCACCCCGGGCAGGACCGACGAGATCCGGGAGATCATCCACGAGATGGTGGCCTTCAACCACGAGGGCGAGCCGGGTACGACGGCCTACAACGTCTTCCTCCGGTCGGACGAGGCCAGGTTCGTCTACCTCGAACGCTTCGCCGACCCTGAGGCCTTTCTGCACCACGGCAGACGGTTCCTCGAGGGTCCGTACATCGCACCAATCCTCGAACGCACCAACGACGCCCGACTGTGCATCCACGGAACGATCACGCCGGAGCTCGAGGCGTTCCTCGTCGACGCCGACCTCGAGTACGAGCACTGGAACCTCGTCGACGGGTTCACTCGCTAGCCGGAGCCGTCACCTCCCCGACGAATCCAGCCTCCCCGGGGAACCGGCCTCACCCAGGTGGCCTCTCCGCCAGGAGCCCGGGTGGCACGGCCCCGGTCAGGCGAGGGCCTCCATCAGGAGAGGGCATCCATCGCCTCGGCGAAGGCCACGTCGAGGCGGGTCAGGCAACCGGCGCTGTGGGTGGTGACGGCCATCTCCACCCGGTTCCAGGAGTTCGACCAGTCGGGATGGTGCTGGAGTTCCTCGGCGACCACGGCGACCCGACCCATGAACGCCCACGCCTCGGGGAAGTCGGCAAACGTCCAGGTCCGGCGCAGCACCTCGCCGTCGAGGGTCCACTCCGGGAGCCGCTCGGCCAGCCCCGATCGCTCGTCCGGCGTCAGCGGGGTGCGGTCGGCCATGGGGGCGTCCCTCAGGCCAGCGGGTCGGCGAACGGATCGGCGAACGGGTCCTCGCCGAAGCCGGCGTCGTGGCCGCCGTCGTCGGGATGGGTCACCCCGGTGGGGAGCCCCACCGACGCGCCGGCCTCGGCCAGCACTCCGGCGTAGCCCTCGTCCTCGAGGCGCTCGGCCAGCTCCGGGCCACCCACGGCCTGGATGCGGCCGGCGGCCAGCACGTGCACCCGGTCGGGTTCGAGCACGTCCAGCAGCCGGCTGAAGTGGGTGATGGCCAGCACGCCGAGGCCGTCCTCGTCGGTGGCCTCCTGGATGCGCCTCGACACTGCGGCCAGGGCGTCCACGTCGAGGCCGGAGTCGATCTCGTCGAGCACCGCGTACCGGCGGCCCAGCGCCCCCAGCATCAGCGTCTCGTTGCGCTTCTTCTCGCCGCCGGACAGGTCCACGTTCAGGGGCCGAGCCAGGAACCTCTCGTCGAAGCCGATGCGGGCCGCCTCGCGCACCAGCACCTCGTGGACGCCCTCGGGTGACGCCCCGGGATCGCCTCCCGGCGGGCGGGTCGCCTCGGTCACCACCGACTCGAGGCTCACGCCCGGCACCTCGGTGGGGTGCTGCAGGGCGAGGAACAGGCCGGCCCGGGCCCGCTGCCACGTCGGCAGGGCCAGCAGGTCGACGCCGTCGAGGGTGACCGACCCTCCGGTCACCTCGTAGCCGGGACGGCCCATGAGCACGTGTGACAGCGTCGACTTGCCCGAACCGTTGGGCCCCATGACGGCGTGCACCTCACCGGGCCGGACCTCGAGGTCGACGCCGTGGAGGATGTCGGTGCCACCGACGCGGGCGCACAGGCCCTCGATCCGCAGGACGCGCTCGTCTCCCATCAGTGGGCTCCACCCTCAACGGCGGGCATGGTGCCGGCGGGCGTGGTGCCGGCCAGCGTCACGAACACCTCGTCGGCCTCCAGCGAGACGGCGTGCACGGCGACCGGCTTGATGGCCGGCAGGGTCAGTGCCTCGCCGGTCTCCAGGTCGAAGAGGCTGCCGTGCTTCCAGCACTCCAGGGCGCACTCGTCGACGTCGACGTCGCCCTCGGCGAGGGACACGTCGGCGTGGCTGCAGGTGTCGTCGATGGCGTGGACCCGGTCGCCGAGGCGCACCAGGGCCACCGGTCGTCCGTCGA
>JAERSW010000052.1 GCA_016845305.1 Acidimicrobiales bacterium | reverse complement strand
TCGCCGCCTGGGAGGAGGCCGCCTGGGCCAACCAGGTCTTCCCGATCGACGAGGGCAACCACGTCAAGAACCTGCTGCGCCCACCGTGGGGGGCCGACGTGGTCGTCGACACGGTGCTGCGTCCCGGCGCGCCCACGACGGAGCGGTACCGCTCGCTGGCGCTCGTCAACTTCCGGTCCTTCGAGGTGGAGGTGGCCCTGGAGTACGCGGCCGGCGATGCCGGAACGCTGGTGGCCCACGGCGACCAGGGGGGCGGCTACGCCCTGTACGTCGTCGACGGGCGGCTCCAGTTGGCCTGGAACGGCTACGGGACGATGGTCGAGGTGGCCGGTGGGGTCCTCGCCCCGGGGACCACGTCGGTGGTGCTCGACGTCGAGGCCGCCGGGGACCTGAAGGTCCACGCCACCGTGCGCGTCGACGGCCGCGACGTGGCCGCCCGGCGGGACCTGCCGGTGCTGACCGCCATGGCGCCGTTCCAGGGCATCGACGTGGGCATCGACCGGAAGTCGCCGGTGTCGTGGTCGATCCGGGAGCGGTTCGGCACGTTCCCGTGGACCGGCACCCTCCACCACGTGACGTACCGTCCGGGGGAGATGGCGCCCGACGCCGGGGCGAGGTGGCTGGACGTGCTGCGCGAGGCCGGCACCCGCTACGAGTAGCGGTGACGGACGAGCGTCGGGGACGGAAGGGAGTCGAGGTGGACCTGCGGGACCTGGTCGATCCGGGGCACACCGCCCTGTGCGTCGTGGAGACCCAGAACGGGGTGGTGGGCCCCGACTCGTCGATGCCCGCGGTGGCCGAGGCGGTGGCCGCCGCCGGACTGCTGGAGCGCCTCGGCCTGCTGGCCTCGGCGGCCCGTGCCGCCGGGGTACGCGTGGTCCACTGTCCGTTCCACGCCCATGACGACCTGTGGGGCGGCAATCGGAACTCCCGGCTGTTCGCCGCCGGTCGTCGCTCGGCGGTCCAGCAGTACGCCGGGACCGAGGCCGTCGAGCCCCCGGTGGAGATCGGCTTCGTCGACGGGTCCGACGTGGTGGTGCCCCGGTTCCACGGCCTGTCGCCGGTGTCGGGGACCGGGCTGGCCCCCATGCTGCGCAACGAGGGCGTGTCCACGGTGGTGGTGGTCGGGGTCAGCCTGAACGTGGCCATCCCCAACGCGGTGTTCGACCTCGTCAACGACGGCTTCCAGGTGGTGGTGCCGACCGATGGGTCGGTGGCGACGGTGCCCGGCTACGGCGAGCAGGTGCTGGAGCACACGCTGGCCTACGTGACCACCCTGACCGACGTGGCCACCCTCGTCGAGGCGTGGCTGGAGGCGGGGCCCCCGGAGGGCTAGCCCGGCTCGCGGCGCGGTGTGGTCCGGCGGACCCGCAGGCCGACGGCCAGCGACAGCAGGATCCCCAGCAGCACGCCGCGTTCGACACGGGGCGACAGCGCCAGGGTGGCGGCGAAGGTCGCCCACGCGACGAGGGCGTCGGCCGGCGAGCGGCGGATCATCCCCACCAGCTCCACGGGCCGCACCAGTCCGACCACCGCGGCGAACACCACGCCGCCCAGGACCGCCCTGGGCAGCGGAGCCAGCACGTCGGCGAAGGGCAGGAAGGCCAGGACCGCGGCGCCGGTGACGAGTCCCGACCATCGGGTGCGGGCCCCGGCCAGGCGGTTCAGCGAGGAACGGCTGAACGAGCCGCCCACCGGAAAGGCGCCGGACACCGCGGCGGCCACGTTGGCCACGCCCTGGCTGACGAACTCCCGGCTGGCGCTCCACCGCTGGCGGTCGGCATCGGCGAAGACCCGGGCGATGGACGCCGGCTCGGCGTAGCCGACCAGCGCGATGAGGACGCCACCAACCAGCAGCGTGCCCGTGGAACCCCAGGGCAGGTCCAGGGTCAGATCCGGCAGGCCGGTGGGGACGTCGCCCACCACCGGGCCGTCGTAGTCGGCGACCCGGCTGACCACCACGCCGCCGGCCACGGCGATCAGCGCCCCGGGGAACAGGCGGTGGACGACCCTGCGGCCCAGCAGGACCAGCAGCACGGTCACGGTCGCCACCACCACCGAGGTGGCCTCCCAGTGGTCGACGTGGACGATCGACCAGGCGGCCCGCCACAGCACGTCCCCGTCTGGCGCGGCCACGCCGAGGGCCTTGGGCAACTGCGAGGCCAGGATGAGCAGGGCGGCGGCCGAGGTGAACCCGGTGACCACCGGATCGCGCATCAGGTAGGTGACGGCGCCGAGGCGCAGCACGCCGAGGAGCAGGCGGGTCACCCCGACCACCAGGGCCAGGAGGGCGGCCAGCTCCACGTACTCGGGGGTGCCGGCGTCCGCCATGCCCGACAGGGCACCCAGGGTCAACAGGCTGGTCAGCGCGACGGGCCCGGTCTGCAGGTAGGGCGACGAGGCGAAGAAGGCCGCCACGATGGGCGGGAGCGCCGAGGCGAACAGGCCGACGTGCGACGGCAGGCCGGCCAACTCGGCGTAGGCCATCGACTGGGGCACCAGGACCATGGCCACGCTGAGGCCGGCCAGCAGGTCGACCACGCCGGGGCGGGACGGTGGGTCGGTCAGCGGAGCGGGCCCGGCTCCGTCGGCCCCCGGCTTCTCCGATCCCGCGTCCTCGGCCACCTCTCCACCCTACGGGCACCACCCGGTGGGCCCCGCTGGGCCGCTGGCAGGCCCGCCCCGGTCGGTCGGTACGGTCCGGGACGTGTCGGAGCGTGACGGGTCGGTGGGCGTGGTCGGGGACCGGGACTGGTCCGGCGTCCGCCTGCCGGCCGACGTGTCGCGCTCCACCCTGCCCACCGACGGGGTGCCCATCCGACCGGCGGCCACCGTGGTGCTGGTCGACGACCGGCCCGACCTCCACGTCCTGGCCCTGCGCCGCACCGACGCCTCGACCTTCGTGGCCGGCCACACCCTCTTCCCCGGTGGGGCGGTGGACGACGGCGACCACGACGACCGGTGGCCCGATCTGGTGGTCGCTCCGGCCGACGAGCCGTCGGCGCTGGCCGATCCGCTGGCCCTGCGGGTGGCCGCCGTGCGGGAGACCATCGAGGAGGTCGGCATCGTCCTCGGGGTCGACGACCCGGCCCTGGCCGGGTCGCTGGTGGCCCGTCGCCGGGACCTGGAGGGCGACCGGGTGGACCTGGCCGACCTGCTGGTCGGCCCGGGTTCCGCAGGTGGGGGTGCCGGCGTGCCGCTGGACCTCACCGTCCTGCACCCGATGGCCCGGTGGATCACACCCATGCCCAGCAACAAGCGCTACGACGCCACCTTCTTCCTGGCCCGGTGTCCGGCCGGCGCCGAACCGGTCGTCGACGGCCGGGAGGCGGTCCACGCCGAGTGGATGCGACCGGCCCACGCCCTGAACCGCTGGGAGGCCGGCGAGCTGACCATGATCGGCCCCACCGTCGGGGTGCTGCAGCGCCTGGCCGGGCACGTCGACGTCGTGTCGGCCCTGGCCGCGGCGTCCGCCGGGACGCCGGCCCGGCAGGCCAGCGTGCTCGACGAGTCGACCGATCGGGTCCGGTTCGATGGCGACGAGGGGTTCGACGAGCCGGGTCGGCGGCTCACCATGGGATGGGTGTGGCTGGATCCGGGGTCCGTAGCCTGAGGGGCATGGCCGCACCCAAGCACGTTCCCCAGTCCGCCGTCCCGGCCACCGGCCGTGCCTACGTCGGTCCCCGTCGCCGCCTCGGCTCGTGGCATCCGGGGCGACCCGGCGAGCTGGTCGACGACGGCGGCCAGCCCCGGGGCGACCGCCTGGGCAGCCAGGGTCCGGACCAGGGCTACGCCCTGCGCCTGGCCCGCGGTTTCGAGCCCCGCCTCCGCCTCGGCGCCGGCGAGCACTCGGCCGACGTGGTCGTGGGCTGTGTCGGGGTGGCCCTCAAGCGGGCCGCCCTGTTTGGTCGGGCCCCGATGGCCGCCGACCTCGAGGTGGCCTTCGGGGTGTTCGGCTTCCTGGCCGAGCCCCCGACCGGCGAGCGCCTCGCCGAGCGCCGGCGCCTGTTCGCCGGGGTTGCGCACCACCACCACTACGCCGAACTGCGGCGCATCGCCGACCGGGTGCCCGAGGGCGTGCTGTCGCTGGGAGCGGCCGCCGCCCGCGATGCCTCCGTCGTCTGACGCCCCGGCGCCGGGTCCGTCCCGGCCCGATCGCAGCCGGGTCCTCGACTCGGTCCTGCCCATCGCGCTGTTCCTGGTCCTGGACCGCCTGTGGGGCCTGGCCGCCGGAGTGGCCGGGGCCACCGCCTGGAGCGTGAAGGCGGCGGTGGGCCGTCGCCGTCGGGGCGAGGCGGTCGGCCGGTTCCTCCCCCTGCTGGTCGCCTACCTGGTGATTCGGGCTGTCATCGGCATCATCACCGACTCCGAGGCCGTCTTCTTCGGGATCGGCATCGGCACCAAGGCGGCCATCGGCGCCGCCCTGATCGGCACCGTGGTGGCCGGTCGGCCGTGGCTGGACCGCTATGCCCACCTCGTGGTCCCGTTCGACCGAGCCACCACGGCGCATCCCCGTTTCACCCGGGTCATGGGGCAGCTGACCGTGGCCACCGGTTGCTGGCAGTTCCTGACCTCGGCGTGGGACGTCTGGCTGTTCAACGCCACGTCGTCGGCCGGTGGCTACGTGCTCATCCGATTCCTGGTCGGCTGGCCGGCCGGCACCCTGGCCACCCTGGTCGCCTTTGCCTGGGCCGACCGGGCGCTGCGACCCATCCCCGGCTTCACCGGCATCCTCGACCTGCTGGCCCCGCCCGACGACGAGGAGCCCGACCCCGCCGGGTGAGGGCGGTTCAGGCCGGGACCAGCTCCAGGCGGGCCTCGCGGAGGCCGTAGACGAAGGCGTTGGGCATCTCCACCGGTTCCACCCCGGGCGCCAGGCGCACCTCGGCCACCCGGGCCACGAACTCCTCGAAGAACGAGCGGATCTCGAGGCGGGCCAGCGCCGCGCCGAGGCAGAAGTGCGTGCCGAAGCCGAAGGCCAGATGGTGGTTCGGATCCCGGGTCACGTCGAAGGCCTCCGGGTCGTCGAAGTGGGCGGGGTCCCGGTTGGCCGACGAGTACATGAGCACCAGCTGGTCGCCGGCCCGGATGGTCCGTCCGTGCATCTCCACGTCGACGGCCGCCACCCGGCACATGTTGTGGATCGGGGTCACCCACCGGATGAACTCCTCGACGGCGATCTCGATGTCGGCACCGTCGCGCAGCAGCGCCCACTGGTCGGGCCGGCGGGCCAGCTCGACGAGGGTGCGGGCGATCACCGTCCGGGTCGTCTCGGCACCACCGTCGAGCAGCAGCAGGCAGTCGGAGATGATCTCGTCGAGGCCGAAGGCGTGCCCGTCCATGGCCTCGGGACCCTGCGCCTCGCGGTCGATCCACACCGACATGACGTCGTCCATGGGGCACCCGCCGAGCACCCCGGGCTTCTTCGACTCGTAGAGCTCGGCGCAGGCCACGGCGAACTCCAGGGCGGCCACGATGCCCGCCTCATCGTGGTAGCGGGGGCCACCACCCAGGGCGATGGTCCGCTCCGACCACTCCTGGAGTCGCGGCCACATCTCGGCACCGAAGCCCAGCAGGAGGCCGATCATCTGGGCCGGCAGCGGGGCGGCCAGCTGCGAGACGGCCTCGACGGCGCACCGGCCGTCCGGTCCGGGCGCGGCGAGGGCGTCGTCGAGGAGGCCCGTGACGGTGGCCCGGACGTGGTCCTCCCAGCCGCCGACGGCCCGGGGGGTGAAGCGCCGCGACACCACGTTGCGACGCAGCACGTGGTGCGGGTCGTCGAGGCCGATGATGGACCGGTCGGCGGCGATGTTGGGTCGGTAGCCGCGGCCCGTCTTCGGTGGCAGCGGCGGTCCGTCGGCCGGCTGCCCGGAGTTCACGAAGGTGGCCTTGTCCTTCTCGATGGCCACGATGTCGTCGTAGCGCGACACGCCCCACAGGTCGTTGGCCTCGTCGTGGTGCAACGGGTCCTCGTCGCGCAGGCGGGCGTACGTGGGGTACGGATCGTCGACGTAGAAGCCGCCGTCAAGCAGGTCCAGGCTCGGGAGTGGTCCGCTGCGCTGGTCGTCGGCCATGGCCGGATCGTACGGTCGGGGGATCGGCCGCCTCCCAACCGGCGGCCGGGTCCGCGTCGGGGATCGGCGGCGGAGGATCGACGGAGGGAGTGGCCACGGTGCGAGCGGTACGGACGGTCGACGGTGCGTTCACGGTGGTGGAGGTGCCCGAGCCCGAGGCACCCGAATCCGGGGCATCCGGCGACGGGGTGCTGGTGGAGGTGGCCTCCGCGGGGATCTGCGGTTCGGACCTCCACATGGCCGGGTTCGGACTCCCCACCACCGTCGGCCACGAGGTGGCCGGCCGCACGCCCGACGGCACCGCGGTGGCGGTGCGACCCACCCTGACCTGTGGGACCTGCGACCGGTGCCTGGCCGGCGAACCCCAGCAGTGCCGCGACATGGGTCTGTACGGCATCGTCCACGACGGCGGCATGGCCGACCGGATCCTCGTCGACCCGACGTGCGTGGTGCCCCTGCCCGACGGCCTCGGGGTGGGCGACGCCTGCCTGGTGGAGCCGACGGCGGTGTCGGTGCACGCCGTGGCCACCGCCGGCGTCGTGGCCGGCCAGCGGGTGCTCGTGGTCGGTGGCGGCACCATCGGCCTGACGGCGGTCGGCGCCGCCATCGCCCTCGGCGCCGACGTCGACCTGTCGGCCCGCCACGACCACCAGCGGGCCGCCGGCGACCGGCTCGGGGCCGGCGTCGACCCGTCCGGCGAGTACGACGTGGTGGTGGAGGCCGCCGGGACCGAGGCGGCGCTGGTGACGGCCATCGACCACGCCGCCCCCGGCGGGACGGTGTCGATGCCCGGCGTCTACTGGGACGGCCTGGCCCTGCCCAACGTGATGACGATGTTCCTCAAGGAGGTCCGCCTCGTGCCGTCGTCGATGTACGGCTGCGCCCGGGGCGTGCACCGCGGGCACCCCCACGGCCCGACCGCCGGTGGAGGGGAGGACGATCCGGCCGGGGAGATGCGGGTGGCGGCCCGTCTGCTGGCCGACGTGCCCGACGTGGCCGACGTGCTCGTCACCCACCGGTTCGGCCTCGACGAGGCCGCCGAGGCGTTCCGGGTGGCGTCCGACCGCTCGGCCGGCGCCATCAAGGTGGTGCTGGAGCCGTAGACGTCAGAGCCCGCAGGCCCGTGAGCCCTCAGGCCAGCGTCACCTGGGGCAGCGGGAACCGGCTGGACCGGGCGAACAGGTCGCGCACCATCGGCTCGAATTCCTCGAGCGGCAGCGTGTCGTAGTTCCGTTCGAAGCAGTTCTGGTCGTACTCGGCGCAGAACGCCGCGCAGTCGTCGAACCACTCGTGGTCGCGGAACGCCTCGCGGGCGTGCTGGTCGGCCCCCAGGTGGTGGAAGTAGTAGTACCCCTGGAACACGCCGTGGTGCCGGATGATCCAGTAGGTCCGGTCCGACACGTAGGGCCGGAGGATGTCGGCGGCCACCGCGCTGTGGTTCTCCGGTGCGATCGGGTCGCCGACGTCGTGGAGGAGGGCCGCCACCACCATCTCGTCGTCCTCGCCGTTGCGCAGCGCCCGCGACGCGCTCTGCAGGCAGTGCTGGAAGCGGTCCACCGGGTAGCCCAGCAGGGGCCCGGCCATGGCCTGCAGCGTGCCGAGGATGTGGTCGGCGAGGTGGTCGTCCTTGTGGGCGGCCAGCTCCCTCCCGATGATCTCGTAGTCCTCGGGCGTGCCGTCCACCATGTGTTCGAAGCTCACGGTCTCCATGGCCGCGCAGTCTGGCAGGCCCGGACGCCGGGGAACAGGGCCGGGGGGAGGGCTGGCTAGCCTCGCCGCCGTGTCGGACTCGCCCACGGTCGTCGTCGAGGGGCTCCGCCGTTCCTACGGCGAGGTGCGGGCGGTCGACGGGCTTTCGTTCGAGGTCCGGCCGGGCGAGGTCTTCGCCCTGCTGGGGCCCAACGGGGCGGGCAAGTCGACCACCGTCGAGATCCTGGAGGGCCACCGCGGCCGCGACGGCGGTGACGTGCGGGTGCTGGGCCACGATCCGGCCGAGTCCTCGGCCGGCTTCCGGGACCGCATCGGCATCGTGCTCCAGGAGGTCGGCATCGAGCGGGAGCTCACCGTCCGCGAGGCCCTCGAGCACTACGGCGCCTGCTACTCGCGGCGCCGTCCCGTCGACGAGGTGCTCGACCTCGTCGGCCTCGACGGGCTGGGCGACCGCCGGACGCACCGGCTCTCGGGCGGGCAGAAGCGACGGATCGACCTGGCGCTGGGGCTGGTCGGCGACCCCGACCTGCTGTTCCTCGACGAGCCCACCACCGGCTTCGACCCATCGGCCCGCCGCCAGGCGTGGGAGATGGTGGCCGGCCTGCGCGAGCTCGGCACCACCATCGTCCTGACCAGCCACTACATGGACGAGGTCCAGGCGCTGGCCGACCGCGTGCTGGTCATCGCCGGTGGCCGCGCCGTGGCCGAGGGCACCCCCGACGAGCTGCGGGAGTCCATGGAGGGCGAGACGTCGATCCGGGCCCGCTTCCCGATCGAGGCCCGCGGCACCGTCGACGACCTGCTCGGGGGGCTGGCCGGGCGGGCCACGGTGCGCGACGGCCGCCTCGAGGTCCGGACCGACGAGCCGACCGCAGACCTCCACCGCCTGACCGGCTGGGCGTTGGAACGCGGCGTGGAGCTGGACGGCCTCGAGGTGTCCCGACCCACCCTGGAGGACGTCTACCTGGAGCTCATCGGCGGGGACCCGGCCGAGGACCCCGCCGGGGAGCCGGCCGGAGACGGGGCGTCCGATGGCTGACCGGTCGCCACCCCGACTCCCGTCCCGGTTGGGCCTGCTGGTCCGGCAGGTCGCCTACCAGAACCGGATCTTCCGGCGGGTCCCCATCGCCGCGTTCTTCACGCTGGCCTTCCCGTTGATGTTCCTGTTCCTCTTCGCCTCGATCTTCGACGACGTGTCGATCGGTGGCGGTCGCGAGGTGGCGGCGGCCCAGTTCTACGCCCCGGGCCTGGCCGTGTTCACGGCGGCATCGGCCACCTACACCAACATCGGGATCTCGACGGCGATCACCCGCGACGAGGGGATCCTGCGGCGGGTGCGCAGCACGCCGCTGCCCCCGTGGGTGTACCTGGGTGGCGTGGTCGGTTCCGGCGTGGCCATCGCCGCGTTCGGCGTGGCGGTCATGCTGGCCGTCGGCATCGGCGTCTACGGCGTCGAGGTCGAGCTGGACCGGGTCCTGCCGGCGGTCGTGACCTTCGTGGTCGGGGTGGCCTCGTTCGCCATGCTCGGCCTGGCGTTGGCCGCGCTCGCCCCCACCGGTCAGGGGGCGCCGGCGCTTGCCCAGGCCACCATCCTCCCGGCGGCGTTCGTGTCCGACGTGTTCATGCCGCTCGGCGACGATCCGGCCCGGTGGATGGAGGTGCTCGGCGATGCCCTCCCGCTGAAGCCGTTCGTGCACGCCTTCTTCGCCCCGTTCGACCCGTTCCGGACCGGATCGGCGTGGGAGCCCCGCCACCTGGGGTACGTGGCGGCGTGGGGCGTGCTGGGCGCGGTCGTCGCCGCGCGCAGGTTCCGGTGGGAGCCGTCGGTCGGGTCCGACGGTGGTGGCCGGTCCCGGCGATCCCGCCGGTCTCAGTCCGCCGACTGAGCCGTCCCGGCGAGGCGCGCTCCCTCCAGATCGGCGCCCTCCAGGTCGGCCCCCGCCAGGTCGGCCGGGTCGTCCACGTCCCACGCCAGGTCGGGATCGTGCAACGACCGCCAGGCCACGCCGGTGCGCCCCAGGCGCTCGGCCTCGGCCACGTGGGCGGCGTACGAGCCCGGGCCGTAGGCGAAGCGGAAGCCGGCGTCGGGGGGGACGACCAGTACCGGCGTGCCGTCCAGATGGCGGTCGGGGACCAGGGTGATGCCGCCGGTGGCCGCACAGTGGTCGAGGCGGCGGGCCCGGGGAAGGTCGGCGTGGGCCACCACCACCCGGTCGAAGCCGGCCCCGCCGAGGGCGGCCACCCCCGTCTCCACGGCCCGGTTCAGGCCCGGTCCGTCGACCCGGACCACCTCGGCGCCCACCGAGCGGGCCCACTCGGCCACCCGGTCGTCGTCGCAGGCCACGGCCACCGGAAGGGGATGGGCGGCGGCCACCACGATGGCGGCCATCCGGCGGGCCAGCCGGGCGCGGGCATCGGGGCCGAGGGCCTCGGCGAGGCGCCCCTTGGCGGCGTCGAAGGCCTTGACCGGGACCAGCACGCCGACGGTGCCCGGCACGACCGGCGGTGGTCCGACGCCCTGGGACCCGCTCTCCGGAAACACCGCCACACCCTAGGGTGACCCCATGGCGACGCTCGTGGCCCGGGACCGGGCGAGCCGGGACGGGGCGACCCGGATCGCGGTCATCGGCGCCGGCTCGTGGGGCACCACGGTGGCCGCCCTGCTGGCGCCGGCGGCCCCCACGGTCCTGTGGTCCCGGCGGAGCGACGTGGCCGACGACGTGGCCGCCGGTCGGGGCAACCGCCGCTACCTCGACGGACATGGCCTGCCGCCGGAACTGGAGGCCACCTCGGACCTGGCGGCGGCCGTCGACGGGGCGTCGATGCTGGTCCTCGCCGTGCCCACCCACGGCTTCCGCGACGTGCTGGCCGAGGCCGCCCCGGCCGTGGGGTCCGGCGTGCCGGTGGTCAGCCTGGCCAAGGGCTTCGAGCAGGGGACCGACCTGCGGATGAGCCAGGTGGCCGCCCAGGTGCTGCCCGGCCATCCGGTGGGCGTCCTGACCGGCCCCAACCTGGCCCGGGAGATCCTCGAGGGGCGCTCGGCGGCCACCGTGGCCGCGGCCACCGACCCCGACGTGGCCCTCACCCTGCAGGACCTCCTGACCACCGACCGGCTGCGGGTCTACACCAACGACGACCTCGTGGGCTGCGAGATCGGTGGGGCGGTGAAGAACGTGGTGGCCCTGGCCGCCGGCATGGCTGAGGGCCTGGAGACGGGCGACAACGCCCGGGCGGCACTGGTCACCCGCGGCCTGGCCGAGATGACCCGCCTCGGGGTGGCCCTCGGTGGCGACCCGTCGACCCTGTCGGGACTGGCCGGCCTCGGTGACGTGCTGGCCACCTGCATGAGCGACCAGAGCCGCAACCGGTACGTGGGCGAGCAGGTGGGTCGTGGCCGGTCGCCCGACGAGGTGCTGGGCGGGATGACCCAGGTGGCCGAGGGGGTGCGGGCCGCCGGGGTGACGTGCCGCCTGGCCGCCGCGGCGGGCATCGAGGTGCCCATCGCCGAGGGGGTGCGGTCGGTCTTCGAGGACGGGCGGGCGCCCACCGAGGTCTGGTCGGCGCTCATGGCCCGTCGGACCGGCGCCGAGGTGGCTTCGGCCGACGGCGACGACGGGGCCTGAGCGTGGGCCTGCTGGACCGCTGGCGGTCGCGTCGCGCCCCCGGCCCGGCCGAGCCCTCCGGATCGGCGGGGGCTCCGGGGACCCGCGTGGGGACCGACGACGGCTTCCGGGCGGTGGTCGATGCCCGGGGAACCGTCGCCGTGCAGGGTCGGGACCACGTGGTGGAGTGGTGGGTCGGTGGCGACGACCGGTGGTACGCCCCGGCCACCGAGGCGGCGGTCCGCCAGGGACGGCCCGGCGACGCGCCGGTCGTCGAGACCCGGATGCGGGTCCACGGCGCTGACGTGGTGGCCACCGCCTGGGCCGGGCAGGCCGACGGCTCGCAGGGCCCGGCGGTGGTGGTCGAGCTGGCCAACGAGACGGCGGTCCCGGTGGCCGTGGCGGTGGTCGTCCGGGCGACTCCGGGGGGCCGGGTCCGTGGCCTGGCCGTCGACGGGCGTCGCCTGGTGGCCGACGGCGTGGTGGCGGCGGTCGTCGACCGCGACCCCGGTCGCCACGCCCTGGTCGACGCCGGGGGCGACCTGTGGGACGAGGTGGTCGGTGGTCGGGCCACCGTCGAGCCTCCGGACCCGATCCGGTGCCGGGGTGGCCGGGCGGCCGGTGCCCTCGTGGTGCCGTTGCCCCACCGGGCCGCCCTGCGCTTCGCCGTGCCCGGTGGGGACCTGGTCGGCGATCCGGCCGCCGTCCTCCCGTCGGTGGACCGCGTGGTGGCCGGTTGGGCGAGCCGTCTCGACCGGGCGGCCAGGGTGGAGGTCCCCGACGGGGACGAGCCCCGGCTGCTGCTGGTTGACCTGCTGCTGGCCGATCCCGAGCCGGCCGGCGTCCTCGAGTTGGCCCGCTGGGGCCTGGCGGCCGAGGCCCTCGATCGGCTCGACGGGTTCGGCGACCGATCGCTGGGCCTGGGCCTGGTGGCCGCCGCGGCGGGCGACGACCGGGGCGACCTGGCAGCGCTGGCCGACCTTTTCGAGGCGGCGGGCGAGCCCACGGCCGCCACCGATGCCCGGGCCCGGTCACGGGCCGCGGACCTGCCCGACGATCGATCCGCACCCTTCGGGGCCCCGGTGGGGGACGGTCCGGCCGCCCGGCTCCGGGCGTTGGCCCGGTTGGTCGTCCGACCGTCGGCCGACGGCCTCGATCTGCTGACCGTGGTGTCCGACGCCTGGCGGGGGCGCCCGGTCGAGGTCCACGGCCTGGCCACCCCGGCGGGGCGCCTCGGCTTCGCGGTGCGTTGGCACGGCGAGCGTCCCGCCCTGCTCTGGGAACTCCAGCGGAGCCCGGGTCCTGACGGGGAACCCGACGGCGAGGTCGTCCTCCGGATCCCCGGGCTCGACCCGTCCTTCGCCACCACGGCCGGCACCGGCGAGGTCCTGCTCGCCGCATCCGCCGAACCGACCCCGCCGGTCGCGCCGGGGCGGTAGGCGCACGGTGGCCGCCACGCCGCGCATGCGGGCCGCCCTTCGGGGGAAGGCCCCCGGCCTGGCCGCCGAGCGGGAGTGCTGGGCGGCCGGCCACGAGGTGGTGGCCGGGATGGACGAGGTCGGCAAGGGGGCGTGGGCCGGGCCGTTGACCGTGGGGGCGGTCGTGCCCGACCGGGACCGCCGGATCACCGGAGTCCGAGACTCCAAGATGCTCACCGCGGATGAGCGCGAGCGCCTCTACGACCGGATCACCGGCTGGGCCGAGGCATGGGGCGTGGGCCACGCCAGCAACGACGAGTGCGACGAACTCGGCATGTCGGCCGCCCAGCGACTGGCCGCCCGACGGGCCCTCGACGACCTCGGCGTCGACGTGGACCGGGTCCTGCTGGACGGCACGTGGGACTTCGTGGGTGGCGGCCGGGCCCGGACCATCGTGAAGGGCGACGCCTCCAGCCTGTCGATCGCCGCGGCCTCGGTGGTGGCCAAGGTGACCCGCGACCGGATCCTCCGGGACGCCGAGGCCGAGTTCCCCGGCTACGGGTTCGCCGCCTCCAAGGGCTACCCGAGCCCCGTGCACCGGGCCGCCCTGGCCGAGCGGGGGGCCACTACCTACCACCGGCGATCGTGGTCCTTCATGGAGGGCCTGCCGCCGGTGGGCGAGCCCCGCCGGGACCCACCCGGGACCCGCTCCCTCTTCTGACTTCTGACCCGCCTCCGACGGCCGGTCCGGAATCGGCGGTCGCTACCGTCTCCCGGGTGCGAGGGCTGGTGAGGTTGCTGTGGGTCGCCGTGGCGTGGACGGCCGTGGTGTGGGTGGGACGCATCCGCAACGTGGTCGGCGACGACGACCTGTCCGGTGGGGCCCGCATCTGGCGGATCGTCGTGGCCGTCGTGTTCCTCGTCCTGGCCGCCCTGCTGTCCACCGTGGCCCTCGGCCGCTGGCACCGTCGCCCGCTGGGCTCCACCCGCCTGGTGGCCATCTTCTGCCTGTGGACCATCGTCTTCTGGGCGGTCCGCGGGGGAGGCCTGCTCTTCGCCGACCACGACGCCGGCTTCAAGGTGGTCCACACCGTCCTGGCCGTGACCTCCATCGGCCTGGCCGCCGTCCTGTACCGGGTCGACCAGCGCGTCGGCTCGGTTTCCGGTGGCGGCTCGGACGACCCGGCGCCGGCCGACGACGGGTAGCCTGCCGCCCCATGGGCCAGCCGATCACCGTCGTCGCCAAGCCGTCCTCGCGAGCCGGGGTCGTCCGGTACGAGACCAACCGTGCCCTCACCGGCATGGGCCACGAGCGCTACCGGGCCGGTGACGAGATCCTCGGCGCGGCACCCGCCGACGAGCTGGCCCGTCGCCTGTTCGACCGCGGCGGGATCGCCGGGGTCCACGTGAACGGCAACGTCGTCACCGTGGAGTTGGCCGATGCCGGCGCCGACGGCATCGAGGACGTCATCGCCGGCCTCTACCTGTACTGGGTCGACGGCGTCGAGGTTCCGAGCGACGACGAGCTCACCGGCGCCGCCGGCTGAGCCCTCCCGCCCGGCGCGTCGCCAGAGAGCCGGCGTCGTGACCACCGGCGAACCGGTGCCCCCGGTCGCCGATCCCGCCGAGGTCGGCGTCGGACCCCACCCCGAGCCCTGGCCCGACGACCCGCGGCTGGACCCCGAGCTGCTGGCTGACGGCGATCGCCGCAACGTCGTCGACCGGTACCGGTACTGGACCGTCAAGGCCATCGTGGCCGACCTCGACGAACGTCGGCACCCGTTCCACGTGGCCGTCGAGAACTGGCAGCACGACCTGAACATCGGCACGGTGGTGCGCAACGCCAACGCCTTCGGGGCCGCCGCGGTGCACATCGTGGGGCGCCGCCGGTGGAACCGTCGGGGCGCCATGGTCACCGACCGCTACCAGCACGTGCTCCACCACGCCGACGTCGACGACCTGGTGGCGTGGGCGTCCGATGAGGGCCTGCCGCTGGTCGGCATCGACAATCTGCCCGGAGCGGTGCCGCTGGAGTCCACCGACCTGCCCGAGGCGTGCGTCCTGGTGTTCGGCCAGGAGGGGACCGGCCTGTCCGGGGCGGTGCGCGAGGCGGCCGAGGTGGTCTGCTCGATCGCCCAGTACGGGTCGACCCGGTCGATCAACGCCGGCGTCGCCTCCGGGATCGCCATGCACGCCTGGGTGCGCCGCCACGCCGGGCCGCCACCGGCCTGAACCGTGACGGTTGCCACCGATCCCGTCCGGTCCTCCGGCGGAGTCCGGTCGTACCCTGACCGGATGGCCGCATCCTCCTCCCGCCGTTCGGTCCTCGCCGCCCTCGTCCTCCTCGCCCTGATCCCATCGGCCGCGGCCTGCGGGGGGAGCGGAGGCGGGGACGACGGCCACGGGCACGACCACGGTGCGGGCGAGCACGTGGTGGACGGGCCGGTGGAGGTCGACGTCCGGTTCGAGGTCGAGGTCGTGGACGGAGCGGTGGTCGGCGGCGTCCCCCGCCTGCGGGTCGCGGTGGGCGACGTGGTCGAGGTGGCGGTGTCGTCCGACGCGGCCGACCAGGTCCACCTGCACGTCTACGACGCGATGGCCGACGTCGGGCCCGGTGGCCCGGCGGTGATCGCCGTGGAGGCGGCCATCCCCGGCGTGTTCGAGGCCGAGCTGCACGGCAGCGGCCTGAAGGTCTTCGAATTGCTGGTGTCGTGATCACGCTGCCCGTCGTCGAGGTGGTGCTGGCCCACGGCGTCGGCGGGCGCACCGACCTCCCGCTGTCGGCCTGGCAGGCCGGCTGGTCGGCGGCGGTGGCCATGGTCCTGTCGTTCGCCGCCCTGGGCCTGCTCTGGCACCGACCACGCCTGGCCGCCCTCGCCGACGGTCGGCCGGTGGCCGGCACTGGGGTGGCCGGCATCGGGGTGGCGGGTCGGTGGGCGACGTCGGCGGTCCGGGCCGCCGTGCTGGCCGTGTTCGTCGTGGTGGTGACCGCCGGGATCCTCGGGGCCGACGACGTGAGCGCCAACCTCTCGCCGGTCGCCGTGTACGTGGCCTTCTGGGTGGCGATCCCGCTCCTGTCGGTGGTCGTCGGTCCGTTCTGGCGGTCGGTGGGGCCGTGGGACACCCTGGTCGGCCTCGCCGCCCGGGGTCGACCGTCCGGGTCGGCGGCCCCGCCGTCGGCGATCACCGGAGGCTGGCTGGCCCTGGTCCCGGTCGGCGCCTTCCTGTGGTTGGAGCTCGTGTACCACGACGGGGCCCGCCCCCGGGTCCTCGGATGGGCCGGGCTGGCCTACACCGTCGCCGTCGTGGTGGTGGCCCGCCGATGGGGGACCTCCGCGGCCCGCCGGGTGGAGGGCTTCGGGATCGTCATCGACCTGCTGGCCCGCCTGGCTCCGGTGGCCCGCCGGGCCGATGGCCGGTGGGGGCTGCGGGTTCCGTTGGCCGGGGCGGCCGCCGAGCCGTTGCGGCCGTCCGAGGTGGGCCTGGTCCTGCTGGTGCTCGGCGGCACCGCGTTCGACGGGGTGTCCCGGACCCGCTTCTGGGGCGACGTGGCCTCCGGTCGCTCGGGGTGGGACGCCACGCTGGTCGGCACGGTCGGCCTGCTGTGGGTGGTGGCGGTGGTCGGCGCGGCCTACCACCTGGCCGGCCGCCTCGGCGATCGGCTCACGGCCGGGGACCCGCCCGTCGACGGGGGAGCGTCCGGCGGTTTCGCGGTGCGGTTCGGCCACTCGCTGCTGCCCATCCTGCTCGGCTACCACGTGGCCCACTACTTCTCGCTGCTGGTCCTCGAGGGCCAGCTGTTCCGGGTGCTGGCCTCGGATCCCTACGGTCGGGGCTGGGACCTGTTCGGCACCGTGACCACCCCAGTGGACTGGACGCTGGTCTCGCCGACCACCGTGGGGTGGGTGCAGTTGGGGTCGATCGTGGCCGGGCACCTGGCCGGCGTCCTGCTGGCCCACGACCGCTCGGTGGCGACGTGGCGACCGGCGATGGCGCTACGGAGCCAGTACCCGATGCTGGCCGTCATGGTCGCCTACACGGTGTTCGGGCTGGTGCTGATGACGGGCTGAGGCCCACCCCGCCGGCACCGCACCCCTTGCGGTGATCGAACAGGTGTTCGATACTGCGGAGGTGCCCCGATCCCTCCCTGCCCGCCCCCTGCCTACAGGCCTGCTGGCCGAGCCCGAGCCCTTCGACGACCTGTATCTGGAGCAGGAGTATCTGGAGCAGGGGTATCTGGAGCAGGGGTATCTGGAGCAGGGGTATCTGGAGCAGGGGTCTCCGGAGGAGTGCCCTCCGTCGTCCGGTCCGCCCGCCTCCCGGGCCCTCCGGGTGGTGGACCCGTCCCCGGTGGACGTCGCCCGGCGGATCCGCCCGACCACGTTGGCCGTGGAGCGGTCCCTCCCGGTGGTCGCCGCCCTGGAAGCCCTCCTCCCGGCCGGGCTCCGGCGGGGGAGCACCGTCGGCCTGTCGGGGGCCGGGGCGCGCTCGCTGGCCCTGGCCCTGGTGGCCCGGGCCACCCAGGAGGGTTCGTGGGTGGCGGTGGTCGGCGACGGCGACCTGGGCCTGGTGGCCGGGGTCGAGGCCGGGGTCCGTCCGGAACGACTGCTGGTGGTGGACGCCCCGGACCCCGGGTCGTGGGCGTCGGTGGTGGCCACCTTCGTGGGGGCGGTCGACCTGGTGCTGGTGGCCCCGACTCACCGTCCGTCGGCGGCCGACGGACGACGCCTGGCCGCCCGGTGTCGGGAACGCGGTTCGGTCCTCCTCCACCTGCGATCCACGGCCGGGGTTCCGGCGCCGGCCCGTCCCGACCTGTCGTTGTCGGTGGCCGACGCCACCTGGGAAGGCCCGGAGGCCGGCCCGGCCGGGCGGGTGGCCCGCCTGCGGAGCCGCCGGGTCGAGGTGGTGGTCGAGGGGCGGGGGCTGCCGCCGGGAGGGCGGCGCGGCGAGGTGCTGCTGCCCGGCTCCGACGGTGCGCCGGCCCGTCCGTGACCGGCCCGCCCGGGGCCCCTCCGCCCCGGAACCTGGTGGTGGGCTGTCCGGACTGGCCGCTGGTGGCCCTCGGCGTGGACCCGGCCGAGCCGGCCCTCGTGCTGGCCGCCGGTCGGGTCGCGGCCACCACGCCTGCCGCCCGGTCCGTCGGCGTGGCTCGGGGCCAGCGTCGACGCGACGCCCAGTTCGCCTGTCCGGAGGTCCGGGTGCTGGATCGGGACGAGGCCCGGGAGGCCCGTTCCTTCGAGGCGGTGGCCTCGGCCCTCGGGGCGGTCACCCCGTGGGTGGAGGTCCATCGTCCCGGCCGGTGTGCCTTCGGGGTCCGGGGGCCGGTCCGCCTGTTCGGCGGCGAGGTGGCCCTCGTCGAGCGGACGGTCGAGGTGGTCGACGGTGTCCTCGCGGACCTGTCGGCCTCCGTCGGTCCGGGGACTCCCGCCGGTGGGGGGTCGTGTCGGATCGGGGTGGCCGACGGGACGTTCGCCGCGGTGCTGGCCGCCCGGGCGGGGGGCCCGGCCCCCGGGGAGGCCGTGGTGGTGCCCCCGGGGGGGACCCCGGCCTTCCTCGCCCCGATGCCGGTGGGGATGCTGGTGGGCGACGGGTCTCCGCCGGAGCGTCGCGACCTCGTGGACGTCCTCGTCCGGCTGGGTCTGGCCACCCTGGGGGCGTTCGCGGCGGTGCCGACGGCCGACGTGGCCGGGCGGTTCGGCGTCGAGGGCCTGGCCGCCCACCGCCTGGCCGCCGGCCTCGACGACCGTCCGCCGGGCCACCGTCCGGCTCCGCCCGACCTGGCCGTCTCCACGTCGTTCGACCCGCCGGTGGACCGGGTCGACCGGGCCGCCTTCGCCGCCCGGTCGCTGGCCGAGTCGCTCCACGAGGGCCTGGCCCGCCGGGGCCTGGCCTGCACCCGGGTGGTGGTCGAGGTGGAGACCGAGCACGGGGAGCGCCTGTCCCGGGCCTGGCGGGACGAGGGGGCGCTCGGGCCGGCCGCGGTGGCCGACCGGGTGCGCTGGCAGCTGGAGGGATGGCTGCAGGGTCCGCCGGCGGTCCGCCCCACGGCGCCGGTGGCGCTGCTGGTGCTGGTGCCCGACGAGGTGGTGCCGGCCACCGGTCGCCAGCCGGGGTTCTGGGGTGGGGCCACGGCGGCCGACGAGCGGGCCGGTCGGGCCGCCGCCCGGGTGGTCGGCCTGCTGGGTCCGGGGTCGGTGCGGGTGCCCGAATGGCGGGGCGGCCGGGACCCGGACGACCGGTTCGCCCTCGTGCCGTTCGTCCCGGCCACCGATGGGGCGCCCGTCGGGATGCCCACCGGGACGTCCACCGAGGCGGCGTCCGGCGGGGATCGCGCCGGGCCCCCGTGGCCGGGGGCGCTGCCCGGCCCCTCGCCGGCCGCCGTCCATGTCCACCCGGTCGCCGTCGACCTGTGGGACGCCGCGGAGCGGCCGGTGGTGGTGGACGGCCGGGGCAACCTCTCGGCGCCACCCCGCCGGCTCCGGTCCGGACCGGGCAGCGGGGAGGAGGTGGTGGCCTGGGCCGGCCCGTGGCCGGTGGACGAACGGTGGTGGGACCCCCGCCGGCACCGCCGTCGGGTCCGGGTCCAGGTGGTGCTCGGGAACGGGGTGGCGCACCTCGTGGTCCTGGACGGAGGGCGGTGGTCGATCGCCGCGACCTATGACTGACCGGGACCGGAGGCGGTAGGTTCCCGCCACCACCACGACGACACGGAGGGACGGCACCGGCGTGGCAGACGAACGCGAGGAACTCGACTGGGCCGGGTACGGCACGGCGGTCCGCGACCTGGCCCGGATGGTGGCCGACGACGGTTTCCGGCCGGACATGATCCTGGCCATCGCCCGGGGCGGCCTGTTCGTGGCCGGCTCGCTGGGCTACGCCCTGGCCGTCAAGAACCTCTACGTGATGAACGTGGAGTACTACACGGGGGTCGACGAACGCCTCGACATCCCGATCATCCTCCCGCCCTACGTGGACTGGGTGGACCTGGACGACAAGAAGGTCCTCATCGCCGACGACGTGGCCGACACCGGCCACACCCTCGACCTGGTCCACCGGACCGCCTCGGAACAGGTGGCCGAGGTGCGCTCGGCGGTGCTGTACCAGAAGCCGCAGTCGGTGGTCGACTGCGAGTACGTGTGGCGCCACACCGACCAGTGGATCAACTTCCCGTGGTCGACCGAGCCGCCCGTGGTCGACCTCGAGGGCGCCGGAACCGCCGTCCTCGACGCCTGATCCGTCGGCGCCTGACCTCTGGGCGTGGGTCCGGCCCGACTCGGCCGGGTCGAGAAATCAGATAGTCTGATCTCCATGACCGACGTGACGGCCACCGAGGCCTCCCGCAACTTCGCCGACCTCCTCGACGCCATCGAACACGAGGGAGCGGAGTACACCATCCTCCGCCGGGGTCGCCCCGTGGCACGCCTCGCGGCGGCACCGACGCGGGCGAACGGTGCCGAGGTGAAGCGCCTCCTGGCCAAGCATCCTCCGGACGAACGGTTCGCTGCGGACATCCGCGACGCGCTGGATCAGATCACGGTCGACCGGCTCCGGGCGTGAACCGCCTCATCCTCGACACCTCGTACCTGATCGGCTTCGAACGGTCCGGGGTGGCCGCCGCCGAGAGCGTGCTCGACGAGGACGATGCAGTCATCCCCGCGGTGGTGGCGGCTGAACTGGAGGTGGGCGTCCACCTGGCCTCCGACAGTGAGCGCCCGAGGCGTCGGGCCTGGGTGGATGGCGTCCTCGACGCCTTCGAGGTCGTGCCCTACGACCTCTCGGTGGCTCGCCAGCATGGCCGGCTGATCGCCCACACGACCCGCACCGGCCGCCCCCGTGGACGACACGATCTCATCGTGGCGGCGACCGCGGCCTCGACCGGCCGGGCGGTGGTGACCATGGACGAGGGGGCCTTCGACGACCTTCCCGGGGTGGCCCGGCTCTCTCGACCGATGGGGTGAGGACCGGGTCGTCGGTTCAGGCGTGGAGGGGGGCCCGGGTGGCCGACCAGTCCAGCGCCCGTTCCAACTGCCCGGAGACCGACAGCAGGACGTCCTCGCGGCCGTAGGCGCCGACCAGCTGGACGGCCAGCGGCAGCCCGTCGCCGGACAACCCCGCCGGCAGCGAGATGGCCGGCTGGCCCGAGGCGTTGAACGGCGACGTGTACACCGAATAGGGGACCGACCGCTTCGAGCCCCGCAGCGGCTCGTCGGCGGTGGGCGAGAGCTCGCCGATGCGGGGTGCCGGCTGCGTGGTGGTCGGGGTGAGGAGGACGTCGAAGTCCTCCCACCAGGCGGCCAGCTCCCGCCGCCACCGGCCCATGGTGGCCTCGGCCTGCAGGAACTCCGGTCCGGTCACGCCCCGGCCGGCCTCGGCCATGGCCCACGTGCCGGGCTCCACGTCCTCGGCGGTGACGGTGCGTCCCAACTGGCGGCCGAGGGTGAGCATGCTGGACACCGCGCCGGCCCGCCAGTGGACGTTGAAGGCCTGGACCAGGTCCTTGACCTCGCCGACGTGGGTGAACGCCTCGGGGCGGGACTCGACCACCTCGTGGCCCAGGTCGGCCAGGAGGTCGGCGGTCCGGCGGACGGCGGCCTCGCAGTCGGGGTGGTTGTCGAGGCGGTGGTTGTCGGGCATCAGGCCGATGCGCAGGCGTCCCGGGTCGGTGGCGGCCCGCTCGGCGTAGGGACGTCCGTGGTCGGGGGCCACCACGCCATCGCCGGGGAACGGGATGGCGCAGGCGTCGAGGATGGCCGCCGTGTCGCGCACGGTGTGGCTGACCACGTGCTGGCACGAGAACGACCACTCCTCACGCGGCCCCTGGGAGATGCGGCCCCGTGACGGCTTGAGGCCGACCAGGCCGCACATGGCGGCGGGGATGCGGATCGAACCGCCGCCGTCGCTGGCGTTGGCGGCCGGGAGCATGCCGGCGGCCACCGCGGCGGCCGCTCCGCCCGACGAGCCACCGGCGCCGTGCTCGAGGTTCCACGGGTTGCGGGTCGGCCCGTAGGCCGCGGGCTCGGTGGTGGCCATCAGGCCCAGTTCTGGGGTGTTGGTGCGGCCGACGATGACGAACCCGGCCTGCTTGTAGCGGGTGACCAGGTTGGACTCGTCGGGGGCGATGAAGTTCGCGTCCTTCAGGGCCTGGATGCCGGCGTGGTGGGGCTGGCCGGCCTCGACGGCCCACAGGTCCTTGATGAGCATGGGCACGCCGCGGAACGGCCCGTCGGCCAGGTCGGGAGAGGCGGCCAGCTCGAGCGCCTGCTCGTACTGCTCGTGGATGACGGCGTTGACCTCGCCGTCGAGGCGCTCGATGCGGTCGATGGTGGCCTGCACGACCTCCACGGCCGAGAGTTCGCCGGAGCGGATTCGTGCGGCGAGTTCGACGGCGTCGAGGCGGGCCAGTTCGGAGTCTGAAGGGGGTGCGGACATGGCGTCGGACCGTACCGGGGGGCCCGAGCGAGGGACGGATCGGGTCGTGCCGTCCGCGAGGTCGATCGGTCAGTCGGCCTCGGCCCGCTCCAGGTAGTTATAGACGGTGAAGCGGCTCACCCCGAGGGCCTCGGCCACGTCCTCGACGGACTTGCGCAGGGTGAAGGCGCCCCGTTCGTTGAGCAGCGAGACCACGTCCTGCTTCTGGGCCCGGTCCATCTCGGCGCACGGCAGGCCCAGCTCGACTTCGACCTCGGTGATGAGGGTGGGGAGGGCGTCGTGGAGGTCGAGGTGGTCGTCGGTCCGGGGGCGCACCCCGGCCACCACGGAGCCCCGCCAGGCCACCGGGACGTCGCCGTGGACCATCTCGTCGGCGGGGACGACCGTGCCGCCGAGGGCGGCGACGACGGTGGAGACGGTGTCAAGGAGGTCGTCGGCGTCGTCGGCCACGGAACGACCCTAACCGCTGGCCGGAAGTTGACAAAATGTTGACGCGAGGGGCGCGGCACGGCAGCATGGCGGGGTGACGGTCACCATCGCGCGCACGCTCGACGACGCCTGCGCGGCGTTGGCCGACCGCCCCGACGCCGTGGTGCTGGCCGGCGGGACCGACCTCATGGTGGAGGTCAACCGGGGGCTCCGGCGCATGGACGACGTGGTGGCCCTCGACCGGGTGGCGGAGCTCCGCGGCTGGGACCGTGATGGCGACGAGCTGCGCCTCGGCGCCGCCACCACCTGCGCGGAGTTGGCCGGCGACGAGTTGGCCCCGCTGGTCCCCGCGCTGGCCCAGGCGGCCCGCACGGTCGGCTCGCCCCAGATCCGCAACGCCGCCACCATCGGCGGCAACCTGGCCACCGCCTCGCCGGCCGGCGACACCCTGCCGGTCCTCGCCGCCCTCGACGCCGTCGTCGAGGTCCGCTCCGTCCACGGCACCCGGGACGTGCCCATCGACGGGTTCGTGACCGGGGTGAAGTCCAACGCCCTGGCCCCTGGCGAGCTCATCGCCGCGGTCCGGGTGCCGATCCTGGACGGCCCCCAGGAGTTCCTGAAGGTGGGGACCCGCAATGCCATGGTGATCTCCGTGGCCTCCCTCGCCCTCGTCGTGGACCGGGCCGGCCGCAACGTGCGCGTCGCCCTCGGTTCGGTCGCCCCCGTCCCGGTCCGAGCCGTCGAGGCCGAGGTGCTGGCCTCGGACCGCATCGACTGGGACGCCGGGGCGGCCCCGGGCCCCGTGGTCGTGGACCGGTTCGCCGGGTTGGTGGCCGACGCCGCCCGACCCATCGACGACCACCGGGGCACCGCCGCCTACCGACGCCACGCCGTCGAGGTCCTGGCCCGCCGGGCACTGCGGCGGGCCTTCACGGCAGGTTCCGGGGTGGCGGCCTGATGGGCGACGGAACCCTCGCGCTGACCGTCAACGGCCGGGCCCACCAGGTGGTCGACGCGCACCCCGGCGAGAGCCTCCTGTTCGTGCTGCGAGAGCGCCTCGGCCTGGCCGGGTCCAAGAACGCCTGCGAGGAGGGCGAGTGCGGCTCGTGCACCGTCCGCGTCGACGCCCGGCTGGTCTGCGGCTGCCTGGTGCTGGCCGCGGCGGTCGACGGCAGCGAGGTGACCACGATCGAGGGCCTGGGCATCGAGGCATCGAGCGACGCCGGGCTGTCCGACGTCCAGCAGGCCTTCCTGGACGCCGGCGCCGTGCAGTGCGGCTTCTGCACGCCCGGCCTCCTCATGGCCGTCGACCACCTGCTCGACGACGACCCCGAGCCCGACGAGCTGGTGGTCCGCGAGGCCATTTCGGGCAACCTCTGTCGCTGCACCGGCTACGGGCGGATCCTGGAGGCCGTGGAGCTGGCCGCCGCGAGCCGACGGGACGCGGAGCGGACCCCGTGAGCCCGACTGACACCGCCGTTCGTCCCGGCGCCCGCGCCGACGGCCCGGCCCGCATCGGCGAGGACGCTCCGCGTCCGGACGGCGTCCCCAAGGTCACCGGCGACTTCGCCTTCTCCAGCGACCTGTGGCACGCCGACATGCTCTGGGGCGGGACGTTGCGCTCACCCCACCCGTCGGCCCGCATCCGCGGCATCGACGTCGGACCGGCGCTGGCCCTGACCGGGGTGCACGCCGTCCTCACCCACGAGGACGTGCCCGGATCGCCCACCTACGGCCTCGAGCAGCGCGACCAGCCGGTCCTGGCCGCCGACGTGGTGCGGTACCAGGGCGAGCCGGTGGCCGTGGTGGCCGCCGACCACCCGGACACCGTCCGCCGGGCACTCGAGGCGATCGTCGTCGACTACGAGCCGACCGAGGCGCTGGTCGACCCGGCCCTGGCCGAATCGGCGCCCCCCATCCACCCCGACGGGAACGTCATCCGTCGCATCCACCTCCGCCACGGAGACCAGCAGGCCGCCGAACGTCCCGGCCTGGTGTCCGTGGAGGGGACCTACGCGGTGGGCATGCAGGACCAGGCCTTCCTCGGCCCCGAGTCGGGGATGGCCGTGCCCGACGGTGGGGGTGGGGTGGACCTCCACGTGGCCACCCAGTGGCTGCACGCCGACCGGGACCAGGTGGCCGCCTGCCTGGGCCTGTCGCCCGACCGGGTCAGGGTCTCCCTGGCCGGGGTGGGCGGGGCCTTCGGCGCCCGCGAGGACCTCAGCCTCCACGTCCACCTGTGCCTGCTGGCGCTGCGCACCGGCCGGCCGGTGAAGATGTCGTACTCCCGCGACGAGAGCTTCCACGGCCACGTGCACCGGCACCCGGCACGCATGTGGTACCGCCACCACGCCACGCCGGACGGCGACCTGGTCCGGGTCGAGGCCCACCTGCTCCTCGACGGCGGCGCCTACGCCTCGACCAGCGCGGCGGTGCTGGCCAACGCCACGTGCTTCGCCACCGGTCCCTACCGGGTCCCGTCCGCCGAGGTCGAGGGGGTGGCCGTCCGGACGGACAACCCGCCGTGCGGCGCCATGCGGGGCTTCGGGGCCGTCCAGACCTGCTTCGCCCACGAGGCCCAGATGGACCGGCTGGCCCAGGCCCTGGACATGGACCCGGTGGCCCTGCGCAGACACAACGCCCTGGCCACCGGCGACGTCCTGATCACCGGCCAGCGGATCACCGGGACCCTCCCGGTGACCGAGGTCCTGGACGCCTGTGCCGGGCACCCGTCGGCCGCCGTGGCACCCGTCGAGCCGATGGCCCGACCCGGAGGGGCTGGACGGACGGCCGACGCCGACCACGTGGTGCGCGGCGAGGCGGTGGCCCTGGGCTTCAAGAACCTCATGTTCTCCGAGGGCTTCGACGACGCCAGCGAGGCCCGGTGCGTCGTCCACGACGGCGTGGCCACCATCACCAGCGCGTGTGCCGAGGTGGG
>JAERSW010000051.1 GCA_016845305.1 Acidimicrobiales bacterium | reverse complement strand
GGCGCGGTGACCGCCGAGTGGAGCCGCCCCAACGGACTGCGGATGACCAAGGTCCGGGTGCCACTCGGCGTGGTGGCCATCATCTACGAGAACCGTCCGAACGTGACCAGCGACGCCTTCGGCCTGTGCCTGAAGTCCGGCAACGTGGCCTTCCTCCGGGGCTCCTCGGGCGCGTTGTCGTCGAACCGGGCCGTGGCCGCCAGCATCCGGGCCGCGCTGGCCGATGCCGGGCTTCCGGAGGATGCCCTGGTGCTGGTGGAGGACGGCAGCCGGGAGGCCGCCGTGGCGTTCATGCAGCAGCGGGGCTTCGTCGACTGCCTGATTCCCCGCGGCGGACCGTCGCTGATCCGTTCCATCCTCGAGAACGCCACGGTGCCCTACGTGATCGACGGCGACGGAAACTGCCACGTGTACGTCGACCGGTCGGCCGACCTGGCCATGGCCTCCGACATCCTCGTCAACGCCAAGACGCAGCGCCCGTCGGTGTGCAACGCAGCCGAGAGCCTGGTCGTCCACGCCGCCGTCGCCGACCGGTTCCTCCCCCTGGCCGTCGAGGCGCTGGACGGCGTCGAGCTGGTGGGCGACGACCGGGCCCGGGCGTTGGTGCCGTCGATGGGCGTCGCCACCGAGGAGGACTGGTCGACCGAGTTCCTCGACCTGAAGCTCTCGGTGCGGGTCGTGGACGACCTCGACGAGGCCATCCGGCACGTGAACGAGACCGGATCGGGCCACAGCGAGGCCATCGTCACCACCGATGAGGCGGCGGCGGACCGGTTCACCCGGGAGGTGGACGCCGCCGCGGTGCTGGTGAACGCGTCGACCCGGTTCGTGGACGGCGAGGAGTTCGGCTTCGGCGCCGAGATCGGGATCAGCACCCAGAAGTTGCACGCCCGGGGTCCGATGGGCCTCGAGCAGCTGACCACCGAGAAGTACGTGGTCCGCGGCGACGGCCAGGTCCGCGGCTGACCCGCCCGGGCCGACGCGAGCGGGGCCGACCCGAACAGGGCCGGCGCGGGCGGATCCGGATCGTCCGGACGATCGCCGGATGACCGACCGAAAGTGACCGGTCGGTAGCCTCCGCCCATGACCGACACGGACGCACGCTTCGCCGACCTCGCCGGGGTGCGCTCCTCCCTGGCCGACGTCGACTACCTCGCCGACGACGGCATCGCCGGCATCGTCTACCTGGCCGACCGCCTCGGCAAGCCGATCCTCGTCGAGGGCCCGGCCGGCACCGGCAAGACCCAGTTGGCCAAGAGCGTGGCCGAGATCATCGACGCCCGCCTGATCCGGCTGCAGTGCTACGAGGGACTCGACGAGTCCAAGGCCCTCTACGAGTGGAACTACAAGAAGCAGCTGCTCCGCATCCAGGCCGAGGGTGGCGACGCCGCGTGGACCGAGGTCGAGGACGACCTGTTCTCCGAGGAGTTCCTGCTCACCCGGCCGCTGCTCGAGGCCATCCGGGCCACCGACCCGGTGGTCCTGCTCATCGACGAGGTGGACCGCGTCGAGGTGGAGACCGAGGCCCTGCTGCTGGAGATCCTCTCCGAGTACCAGGTGTCGATCCCCGAGCTGGGCACGGTCGAGGCGACCCAGGTGCCCCTGGTCTTCCTGACCTCCAACGGGACCCGGGAACTCTCCGAGGCCCTCAAGCGGCGCTGCCTCTACCTGTACATCGACTACCCGGACCTGGAGCGGGAACGGGAGATCGTCACGGCCAAGGTGCCGGGCATCGAACCCAACCTGGCCGACCAGGTGGCCCGCATCGTGCGGTCCATCCGCCAGCTGGACCTCAAGAAGGACCCGTCGGTGTCTGAGACGCTGGACTGGGCCCGCACCCTCGTGCTGCTCGGGGTCGACCAGATCACCGCCGAGACGGCCACCGAGACGGCCAACGTGCTCCTCAAGTACCGGACCGACATCGACAAGGCGGTCAAGGAGTTCGCCGACAACCCGGAGGAGCTGGCCGGGCCGGCCGCCTGACCGCAGGGGCCGGACCTCCGCCGGAGCACCCGTGACCGTCACCGACCTGCCGTCCGCGTCGGGCGGGGCCGACGAGCCCCTCCTGGACCTCCTGAGCGGCTTCATCGTCGAGCTCCGCAACGCCGGGCTCCCGGTCAGCCTGACCGAGAACCTGGACGCCATGGAGGCCGTCACCCACATCCCGATCGAGGACCGGGAGGCCTTCAAGTACGCCCTGGGCGCCACGCTGGTCAAGAACCACAGCCACTGGCGGGCCTTCGAGGTGGTGTTCGAGGTCTACTTCTCGTTGCGGGGCCCGGAGTACGAGATCGTGGACGGTGACCCGTCGGCGCCCCTCTCGGACGACGACGACCAGGACCCCCAGATGCCCGGTCAGGGCGGCCAGCAGGGCGGTGGGGGAGGGGGCATGTCGGCGCTCACCCCCGAACAGCTGGCCGAGATGCTCTTCAAGGCCCTCCTGCAGGGCGACGACGCCATGCTCCGGGCCCTGGCCCGTCAGGCGGTGATGCGCTACGCCGGGATGGAGCCGGGCCGTCCCGTCGGCGGCACCTACTACCTGTACCGCACCCTGCGGAACCTGGACCTCGACGGGATGCTGGACCGCCTCATGGAGGCCACCCGCGAGGACGCCCCGGCGGAGCTCACGCCGCTGGAGGAACGCCTGGAGCGCGACGAGTTCGACGACCGCATGGACCGCCTCAAGCAGGAGGTGGAGGCCGAGATCCGTCGTCGCCTGGTGGCCGACCGGGGCGTCGAGGCGATGGCCAAGACGCTGCGCAAGCCGTTGCCCGAGGACGTCGACTTCATGCACGCCTCACGGGAGGAGATGGCCAACCTCCGCAAGGCCATCTACCCGCTGACCCGCAAGCTGGCCGTCCGCCTGGCCCGCAAGCGGCGCCACGGCCGCAAGGGGCCGCTGGACTTCCGCAACACGATGCGCCACTCGTTGAGCTACGGGGGCGTGCCCGCCGAGCCCAAGTTCAGGTTCCCCCGACCGGCCAAGCCGGAGATCATGGTGGTGGCCGACATCTCGGGGTCGGTGGCCGCCTTCGCCCGGTTCACCCTGCACCTCGTCTACGCCATCTCCAGCCAGTTCTCGAAGGTGCGGTCGTTCGTGTTCATCGACGGCCTCGACGAGGTGACCCGCTTCTTCGAGGGGGTGGAGGACATCGGCGAGGCCGTCCACCGGGTGAACACCGAGGCCGACGTGGTGTGGGTGGACGGGCACTCGGACTACGGGCACGCCTTCGGCGTCTTCTGGGAGAAGTACGGCAAGGACGTGGGGCCCAAGACGACGGTGCTGATCCTGGGCGACGCCCGGAACAACTACCACGCCTCGCAGTCGTGGATCGTCAAGGAGATCGAGCACCGGGCCCGCAAGGTCTTCTGGCTGAACCCCGAGCCCCGGGCCTACTGGGACACCGGCGATTCGATCGTCGGCGAGTACGGCACCTGGTGCGAGGGCGTCTACGAGGTGCGGAACCTCCGCCAGTTGGAGGCCTTCGTCGAGAAGTTGGTCTGACGCTGCCCCCGGAGGGGTGCCGGGGTGTCCCCGGGCCGGGGTCAGTGGGTGCCGTTGCGGAGCAGTTCGGCGACCCGGAAGGCCAGGTCCACGCTCTGGCTGCCGTTGAGGCGGGGGTCGCACATCGTCTCGTAGCGGCTGCCCAGGTCCTCGGTGAGTACCTCGGAGCCGCCGCCCAGGCACTCGGTGACGTCGTCGCCCGTGAGCTCCAGATGGACGCCCCCGGGATGGGTGCCGGCGAACCGGTGGGCGGCGAAGAAGCCGGACACCTCGGCCAGCACGTCCTCGAAGTGTCGGGTCTTGCGGCCGTCGTCGGCGGTGAAGGTGTTGCCGTGCATGGGGTCGCATACCCACACCACGGGGTGGCCGGCCTCGCGCACGGCGGCCAGCAGCGGCGGGAGCCCGTCGACCACCTTGGTGGCGCCCATGCGGCTCACCAGGGTGAGGCGCCCTGGAACGCGGTCTGGATTGAGGGCCTCGCACAGGCCGAGCACCTCGTCGGGCGTCGCCGTGGGGCCGACCTTGCACCCCAGCGGGTTGCGCACACCGCGCAGGAACTCGACGTGGGCGCCGTCCAACTGGCGGGTCCGCTCGCCGATCCACAGCATGTGGGCCGAGCAGTCGTACCACTCGCCGGTCAGGGAGTCCTGACGGGTCAGCGCCTCCTCGTAGCCGAGAAGGAGCGCCTCGTGGCTGGTGTAGAAGTCGACCTGACGGAGGTCGGACAGCGTGTCGCTGGTGATGCCGCAGGCCGACATGAACTGGACGGCCCGGTCGATCTCGTCGGCCAGGGCCTCGTAGCGCTGGCCGGCGGGGCTGTCGGCCACGAACTCGCGGTTCCACTGGTGGACGCGGGACAGCGAGGCGAAACCGCCCTTGGTGAAGGCCCGCAGGAGGTTGAGGGTGGCCGCCGCCCGGTGGTAGGCGGTCAGCAGGCGGGTCGGGTCGGCGATCCGTTCGTCGGCGGTGAAGCCGACGTCGTTGACGATGTGGCCCCGGAACGACGGCAGCTCGACGCCGTCGACCGTCTCGGTGTCGCTGGACCGGGGCTTGGCGAACTGGCCGGCGATCCGTCCGACCTTCACCACCGGCACGCCGGTGTAGTACGTGAGGACCACGGCCATCTGGAGGATGACCCGGAGGCGGTCCCGGATGGAGTCGGCCGAGGTGTCGAAGGACTCGGCGCAGTCGCCGGCCTGGAGCAGGAAGGCCTCGCCGGCGGCCACCGCGGCCAGGCTGTCGGTCAGCTCGCGGGCCTCGCCGGCGAAGACCAGCGGAGGCAGGGCGGAGAGCTCGCCGAGCACGTCCTCGTGGACCGACTCGTCGGGCCACTGGGGCTGTTGGAGGGCGACGCGGTCCCGCCAGGACCGGGGATCCCAGTCGGTGGAGGGACGCGAGGAGGTGGCGGTGTTCACGGAACCAAGCCTACGGGTGGGCCCGCGCGGCACCGCAGGGGGTTTCCATGCAGGTCATCGTCGGCCGGGCGTGCGGCCGAACCGTGCGATCGGGGCGAACGGGGCGCCCCGACCGGGGTTCAGGCGACGTCGCTGTACTCGCTGGCCCGGTCGCGGACGGTGGTGACCGCCCGCTTGACGAGGCGACGGGCCGCCTCGGCGGTGACCCCCAGCTCCTCGCCGACCTCGCGGTAGCTGCGCTTGCGGCCGTCGGTCAGGCCGAAGCGCTGCTCCACGGCGTAGCGGGCCCGGTTGTCCAGGACGTCGAGGAGGCTGGTGGCCATCTCGTTCTCGGCCATGGCCATCACCTGGAGCTCGGGACCGGGAGCCGAATCGGGGAGCAGGTCGACCAGCTCGTTGCTGTCGTCGTCGCCGATGGTGCGGTCCAGCGAGGTGGGGGTGGTCAGGCGGTGCAGCCGGGCGTGCTCCTCGTCGAGCTCGTCGCCGTTGCCGGAGACGGCCCGCAGGGCGGCCCGGAGGCTGGCCGACCGGTCGCCGGGCAGGCGGACCAGGCTGGCCTTCTGGTCGAGCGCCCGGCCGATGGCCTGGCGGATCCAGAAGGTGGCGTAGGTGGAGAACTTGAAGCCCTTCCGCCAGTCGAACTTGTCGACGGCGTGCTCGAGCCCGAGGTTGCCCTCCTGGATCAGGTCCAGGAGCTCCATGCCGGGGGGCAGGGGGTAGCGGCGGGCCACGCTGACCACGAGGCGGAGGTTGGAGCGGATGAACCGGTCCTTGGCACGGGCGGCGGCCCGGATGGCCCGCTCGATGTCCCGGCCGGTCTCGCCGTTCTCCTTGCGCTCACGGGCCGCGGCTCCGGCCTCGATGATCTGGGACAGCTCCCGCTCCTCCTGGGCGTTCAGGAGGGGGACCATGCCGATTTCGTTCAGGTACTGGCCGACGGAATCACTCATTCTTCTCAACTCGCTTCTTCTTTGCTGGTGGCTCCCGGGCGGTCACACGACGCGCGCCGGTGCCGGGATTTCAGGGAAGGGGACATGCATCCGGACCGTCTGTTGGGTCTCTCCGGTGCCCTGTCTGACAGAAAGTCAAGCACAGCCACCGCGCGCTGTCCATCCCCCCGGCCGTGACGTACGTCATATGCATGGGGTGCATGAACCGGTCGGGAGTGGTGGTCAGGCCATCTTCGCAGGTCAGGTGGGGTTCGTACCTCCTCGTCGCCACCCCTGTACGGACCCGCCGTGACGATCGCCGGAGGTGACCGCTCGGTAGCATCCGGGGCGTGTCCCCGCCTTCCGACGTGACCGCTCCGTCGCGCATCGGGCTCCTGGGGGGCACCTTCGATCCACCCCACCACGGGCATCTGGCGGCCGCCGTGGCGGCCCGGGACGCCCTCGACCTGGACCGCGTGGTCCTCGTGGTGGCCAACGATCCGTGGCAGAAGACCGGCGGTGGCGAACCCGTCTCGCCGGTGGAGGTCCGCCTGGCCATGGTGCGGGCCGCGGTGACCGACCGACCCGACGACGAGCCCTGGCTGCAGGTCGACGACCTGGAGGTACGGCGGGGCGGACCCTCGTACACCGCCGACACGGTGGCCGACTACGCGCAATGCCACCCCGACGCCGAGCTCTTCGTGCTGGTGGGCAGCGACGTGGCACCCGGCCTCGACGGGTGGGTGCGCCCCGACGAGGTTCGAGGGCGTGCGACGATCGTGGTCATGGAGCGACCCGGCCACGAAGGTGGACGCCCGCCGTCCGGCTGGGACCACCGGTTGCTGGACGGCACCTTCCCCGACCTGGCCGGACGGGACCTCCGGGCCGCGGTGGCGACCGGCGGCGACCTCGGCGGGTCGGTCCCCGAGGGCGTGGCGGCGTTGATCCTCGAGCACGGCCTCTACGGGATCGGTCGGTGACCGGACCGACGCTGCCGCCGTCCTGGCGGTGGGGGTTCCCGGCCTTCGCCCTGGTCGTGGTGGCTCTGGCGACCTACCTGCTGGTCGGTGGCCTCGGAACGGTGCTGGACAGCCGCCGGGGCGAGACCCGTGAGGCCGTGACGGATCCGCGGTCTCCCGGCTTCGAGGCCTTCGTGGAGCAGACGTGGTCGATGCTGGTGGCCACCGAGGACCCCGACGGCGAGCTGGTACAGGTGGCCGTGGTGGCCGCCTCGGACCGCGGGGGCAGCGGTGGCACGGTCCTGCTGGTGCCCGTGGAGCTGGCCGTCGACCCGGGGCCGGACGGTTCGGGATGCGACGGTGCTCCGTGCACGATCGCCGACCACCACCGCCACGGTGGCCTGGCCGACGTGCGCCGGGCGGTGGTCTCGGTGCTGGACGTCGAGGTGACCGGGGCGACGCTGCTGACGCCCGACCGGTGGACCAGCCTGGCCGGGGCGGTGGATCCGGTGCCCGTGGCACTGTCCGGCGACCTGGTGGACGTAGCGGCCGATGGGACCTCGGTGGTCCGCTTCGGCGCCGGGTCGACCCGGATCCCGGCGGCCGACGTCGTCGACTTCTTCGCCCACGCCGGCGTGGTCGGCGGTGCCGACCGCATGGACCGCCAGCGGGACTGGTGGCGGTCGTGGCTGGAGGCGGTGGGCTCCGGCGACCCGACCGCCAACCTCCCGGTCCTGGACCTCGACGTGGTGCGCCTGCTGGACGCCGTGGCCGGTGGCCGCGTCCGGGTGCCGGTGGGGCCGTGGATGGGTGCCGTGGACGCGCCGACCATCGACCAGGCCCGTCTGACCGACGTGGTGGTGGCCATGTTCCCCGTCCCCATTCCGCGGGCTCCGGGCCTGCGGCCCACCGTCCGACTGCTGAACGGCACCGGTGACCACTCGACGGACGTGGCGGCCCGCGAGGCCGTCCTGCGGGCCGGGGTGGAGCTGGTGGTAGTGGGGAACTACCGCACAGAGGGCGCCATCCAGACCAGGGTGCTGTACCGCGACCCGGTGCACCACGCGGACGCCGAGGCGCTGGCCGCGACCATCGGCGGTGGCGTGCTGTTCGACGAGCTGCTCAGCCCGGTCACCGACCTGACGGTGGTGATCGGGTCCGACTTCACGCCCGGAGGATGACCATGGACGAGTCAGGAGCCCCGGTGGAGGTGTCGCTGGTGGACTGGGCGCGGGCCGCGGCCAGGGCCGCCGACGACAAGTTGGGTCGCGACACGGTGGTGATCGACGTGGGCGACGTCCTGTCGGTCACCGACTTCTTCGTGGTGACCAGCGGGAACACGACGCGCCAGGTCCGGGCCATCGTGGACGAGGTGGAGGAGCAACTGACGATCCTCGACGGGCCGAAGCCGGTTCGGGTCGAGGGCAAGGACGACCACCGGTGGGTGCTGATGGACTTCGGGGGCTTCGTGGTCCACGTGCTGGACGAGGAGTCGCGTCGCTTCTACGACCTGGAGCGGCTCTGGGCGGACTGCCCCCGGGTGCCGTGGCAGGAGGGCGCGCCGGCCTGACCCCGGGTGATCCTGCCGTCTCACCCCGGGCGGCGGCGCTGGACGGCGACCGTGACGGAGCCGTCGGCATGGACCTTCGTGCGTGCGTCGACGTTCCAGTGGTCGGCGATCAACTCGGGGACCAGCACCTCGGCCGGCGTTCCGTGGGCGACCAGCCTCCCGTGGTCGACCACGGCGATGCGGTCGGCGAACTGGCCGACGATCGAGAGGTCGTGGAGGGTGCTGACCACGGTGAGCCGGTGTTCCTCGCGGAGGGTGTCGAGGAGCTCGAGCACCTCGAACTGGTGGCCGAGGTCCAGGAAGGACGTCGGCTCGTCCAGGGCCAGGATCCGGGCGTCCTGGGCGAGCGACCGGGCCACCACGGCACGCTGGCGTTCCCCGCCTGAGAGCGAGTCCACGGCCCGGTGGGCGAATGGCGTCAGGTGGAGGCGTTCGAGCACGTCGGCCGTCCGTTGGCGGTCGTCGTCGGAAGCCGAGAAGCGAAGGCCCTGGTGTGGGGACCGGCCGAGGAGGACGTAGTCGAAGACCCGCAGTCCGGGAGGCACCACGGGGTGCTGGGGCACGACGGCCATCCTGCGGGCACGTTCCCGACCGCTGAGATCATCGGCGGCGTCGCCACCGATCAGGATCCGCCCCCGGTGGTCGACCGTGCCGGCCAGGGCCCGGAGGAGGGTGGTCTTTCCGGCACCGTTGGGTCCGATGACGGCGGTCCAGGAGCCGGGGTCGACGTCCAGGGTGAACCGGTCCAGCACGGTCCTCTCGCCATAGGCGACCGTCACGTCCTCCCAACGGACCTCCGGCGGTGGTGGTTCCTGCCTGCTCACGAGGTCAACTGTCGTCGGAGGATGACCAGGAAGAAGGGGGCGCCGACGAACGCGGTGACCACCCCGATCGGGAGCTCGGCGGGCGACTGGATGGTCCGTGCCACCACGTCGGCCAGGACCAGGAACGCCGCGCCGAAGAGGAACGACAGGGGGAGCACCCGCCGGTGGCTCGTGCCGGCGGTGAGGCGGACGGCGTGGGGGACGACCAGGCCGACGAAGCCGATGAGTCCGCTGACGGCGACGGCGGCGGCCGCCCCGAGCGAGGCCAGGACCAGGATCGCCCGGCGGGCCGCCTTGGGTCGGAGTCCGAGGGTGGTGGCTTCCTCGTCGCCGACGGCGAGGACGTCGAGGGTGCCGACCGAGAGCAGGAGCCCGACGATGCAGACCGTGGCGTACGGCAGGATGAGGCGGACCTCGCCCCAGCCGGCGGTGGCCAGGCGGCCGAGGATCCACGAGAAGACCTGCTGCAGGGTCTCGGAATTCTGCTGCTGGACGAACGTCTGGATGGCGGTGAAGAAGTTGGCGACGGCGACGCCGGCCAGGATCAGCGTGGCGGGTGAACCGACGCTGCCTCGCCGCACGCTCAGGGTTCCGGCGGCGGTGACGGCCAGCAGGGCTCCGGCGAAGGCGGCGAAGGGAACGGGATCCACGAAGCCGATGGCGTCCCGGGACTCGGTGACGATGGCGATGGTGGCGCCGAGGCCGGCCCCGGCTGCGATGCCCAGCAGGTACGGGTCGGCCAGCGGGTTGCGGAAGACGCCCTGGTAGGCGGCTCCGGACCCGGCGAGGAGGGCGCCGACCAGCAGGCCGAGGGCGACGCGGGGCGCCCGGATGTCCCACACGATGGCTTTCTCGGTCGCCGACAGGGTGCTGTCGACGTCGACCAGGGGCAGGTGGTCGAGGAGTTCGCGGACCACCTGGCCGAGCGGAATGGACACCGGGCCGACGGCGACGCCGACCAACCCGGCGGCGACCACGGCGACACAGCCACCGACCAGCCATGGCGCACCGAGGGTCGTGCCCTGGCCGCGACCGGAGGGCCTTTCGGTCGGGTGCAGCGTCCTCCTCCTCACGGCTCCCTCCGGTGTGGAGTCGTCCTGGTCAGCCGAGGGCGTTCACGGCGTCGACGATGGCCCGGAGGAAGTCCACGATCCGGGGTCCCCACCGGGATGCCACGTCATCGTCGAGTTCGACCACCCGTCCGTCCCGGACGGCGCTCAGGTTGTCCCATCCGGGTCGTGCGGCCACGGTGGAGGCGTCCTGGGCGCAGCACTTCGTGTCGGCCAGGAAGATGAGGTCGGGGTCGACGTCCAGCAGGTACTCGACGGAGATCTGGGGGTACCCCCAGGACGCACCGTCGGGATCGGCGGCGTCGGCGGCGTTGACCAGTCCGGCGAGGGCGTAGACCTCGCCGATGAAGGTCGACGAGGTCACCGTGAAGAGGGTGTCGTCGAGTTCGTGGTAGTAGCTGAGCGGCTCGGAACGGGGCGTGACCGATGCGGAGAGCGTGGCGAGGTCGTCGCGCATCTCGGCCACGAGGGATTCCGCCTCGGAGGATCGGCTGGTCACCTCGCCGAGGGCGATGATCTGGGCGTAGGTGTCCTCGATGGTCGCAGCGGCTCCCTGCATGAGGGTCTCGACGCCTGCCAACGTGAGGCTGGCGACCACGTCGCCGGGGTCGTAGGACAGGACGACCAGGTCGGGGGCGAAGCCGAGGATGGCCTCGACGTTGGGCTCGTAGCCGCTCAGGTCGGTGATCGGGGCATCGGCGGGGAAGTCGGACATGGAGTCGACGGCGACGACCTGGGGACCCGCTCCGATGGCGAACAGCATCTCGGTGGCCACCGTCGAGATCGACACGATTCGTTGGGGTCCGGCGGGGACCTCGGCGGATGCGGGAGCGCCGGACATGGCCATCGACGAGTCGGCGCCGCCGCAGCCGGTGAGGGCCAGTGCAGGGAGCAGGACGGCGAACACGACGGCAGCGAGCGCGGCCATTGGGGATCGGCGGGTGGGACGGTGCATCGGTGGTGCTTCTCCTGTCGTCGAGGGGCGATCGCTCGATCGACAGGCCGTCCGCCGTCTGCCGGCCGAACCGAATCCCTTGCCTCGAGGGTGTCTGGTTCGTTCGGCCGGGAGCTGGTTCGGACTGGCCCGCCCCCGGGGAGGAGGCGGGCATCACCGCTGCGGGACAGCGCCGGATTCACACCGGACTTCGGTCTCCCGACCGCCCGCGGAGTGTAGCGACGACGGAGGGTCCGGTCGTGGGACAGGCCGGACGACCGGAGCTCAGGACCAGGAGACGCGGGCGAGGGCGAGGGTGGTGCAGTAGAGGACGTCGCGGTGGCCGCAGGCGGACAGGAACATGCCGTTGGCGATCCGCGAGCCGGTGTCGACCCGGTCTAGGAGCGTTCCGGTGGCCATGTCGACCACGATCAGGTCGTCGGTGCCGTCCGCCGTGAAGTCGTTGATGACCAGCTCGCCCGACTCGGGGAACACGACCGGTTGCATGCTCGGGCGCACGTCCAGGTGCCAGAGCGGCTCGAGGGTGGCGTCGTCGACGCCGGCCAGGCCACCGTTGACGGAGTCCCAGGCGATGGCTACGCCCGGCGCACCGTCGACGCCCGGTACGTGGACGGGTGGGGCGATGATCCCACCGCCGGGCGTGCCGAACGGGGCCACGGAGCGC
>JAERSW010000050.1 GCA_016845305.1 Acidimicrobiales bacterium | reverse complement strand
GAGATAAAGATATAATTCTTCATGAGCATGTGGGAATGTATGCATGGCACACTAAGCATCATATTGAGCATATTAAAATGGCTAAGAAGAACATTAAACAAAAAGGGAAAAGAGTTAAATAAAAAAGCCCCCTAAAAGGAGGCTTTTCTGTACTCGAGGCGGGACTTGAACCCGCACGAACATTACTGCTCATTGGATTTTAAGTCCAACGTGTCTACCAATTCCACCACTCGAGCGTTGAGCGAAAGACGGGATTCGAACCCGCGACCCTCACCTTGGCAAGGTGATGCTCTACCAGCTGAGCTACGTCCGCGTCAGTCGGAAACGATAGCGGGGGACGGCCCGTTTCGGCGCCTCGACGGGCGCCGCAGCACCGGCAGGTCAGCCGTCGGACGGCCGGCGGAGGTCGATCCGCAGCGTCAGGACGCCGTCCTCCAGGGTCGCCTCGGCGTCGCCCACGATGCCGAAGTCCAGCAGGTCGGCCTGCGCCTGGTCGATGAAGCGTTGGCGTTCCTCGCCACCCACCGGCGGCAGGGTCCGGGTCCGCACCGCGGCGGCCCGCTCCCGGAACCGCAGGAGCATGGCGTTCACGTCCAGCGTCGGTTCGCTCATCCCACGACCTCCGTCGATCCGACCTCGACCTCGGACTCGGAGACGGCCAGCCGCTCGACGGTGGCCGGTCGGGTCCGCCACCAGTAGCCGGCGGTACCCACCAGGAGGACCACGCCGAGGACCCGCAGCAGCACCACGACCTGGTCGATGCGCTCATCGGCCGTCCGCCCGTCGGCGTCCACCATCGGAGGAACGGTCTCCACCGTCGTCACCTGGGCCGCGGCGACCCCGGCCGGGCCGACGACGGTCAGGCCACCGACCAGCAGCAGCGCCGCCAGGCGGGCACGTGCGCGCGAAATGTCCGGGCCCCTGCTCCGCATGGGACAGATCGTACCCGTGCCCGGCCGGGCCACCGGGGCAGGCCCACCGTCGTCACGACTGATGCTCGGGGCACCACCACGAGGTCCGCCCTCCGACGGTGTCCCGCCGCAGGGGCGCTCCGTCCCCCGGACACGTGCCCCCCGCCCGTCGGTGGTCGAACAGGTCGCCGGTGTGGCTCCCACCCCGACGGTCCATCTGGTCGAGCGTCCGACGGATGGTCCGGTGCAGCCGTCGCACCTCGTCGTCGCCCAGCGATCCCGCCGGCCGCAACGGCGACAGGCCGGACCGCCACGCCACCTCGTCGACGAGCAGGTTGCCGAGGCCCGCCACCCGCCCCTGGTCCAGCAGGCGGGCCTTCAGCGGCGCCCGGCTCCCCCGCAGAGCATCCAGGAGCTCGTCGACTCGGAGGGTCCAGGCGTCCGGACCCAGGGCCGTCAGGTCCGGGTCGAGCTCCACGCTCCCCAGCCGCCGTGGATCGTCGATCCACAGCCGCCCGCCACCCCGGAACACCAGGCCGAACCGCACCCACGACGGGTCGGACCGGCGACCACCCCACTCCAGATACTCGATGGCCGCCCGGCCGTCGACCAACAGGCGCCCGGTCATCCCGAAGCGCAGGGCGAGCGTCGGGCCACCCGAGTCGAGCAGGACGACCTTCCCGTGGCGGCGGGTCGCGGTGATCCGCCGGCCCACCAGCGCGTCGGCCAGGGCCCGGGCGTCGATCCCGCCCCTCGGGTAGAGCGGATCCGGCGCCTCGACGGCGGCCACCGTCCGACCGACGACGCCCTCGGCGAGGCGCCGATAGGCCTCGGCCTCCAGGATCTCGGGCATCGGAGCGGCGTGTCGCCGGGGCGATGGGATCCGGCCCGGTCAGCCGGCGGCGGCGTCGAGGCCCCGCGAGATGTCGGCCACCAGGTCGTCGGCGTGCTCCAGGCCGAACGAGACCCGCACCGTCCCCTCGCCGATCCCCGAGGCGGCCCGCTCCTCGGGCGTCAGGCTGACGTGGGTGGTCGTCGCCGAGTGGCAGACCAGCGTCTCCGGCCCGCCCAGCGACGTGGCCTGGCGGGCGATCGACGTGGCCTCCACGAACCGCTTCCCCGCCTCCAGGCCACCGGCAAGGTCGAAGGTCAGCAGCCCGCCCATGGACCGCATCTGCCGGACGGCCAGGTCGTGCTGGGGGTGCGAGGCCAGCCCCGGGTACCGCACCTCGGCGACGCCGTCGTGGCCGTCCAGGAACCCGGCCAGCACCGCCGCCGTCTCCGACTGCTGGCGCAGCCGGGCCCCGAGGGTCCGCACGCCCCGGTGGGCGTTGTAGGCGTCGTAGGGCGAGGCGTTGGCCCCCTGCAGGGTGGCGAACCCCCACAGCCACGAGATCAGGTCGTGGGAGCCGGCGACGACGCCGAGGGTGGCGTCGTTGGCCCCGGCGATGCCCTTGGTTGCCGAGTGCAGGACCAGGTCCACGCCGTGGGCCAGCGGGTTCTGTCCGAGCGGCGTGGCGAACGTGGAGTCGACCACCGTCATCGCCCCGGCGACCGACCCGAGGTCGTCCAGGTCGACCAGGTCGAGGCGGGGGTTGGCCGGGGTCTCGGCGAACACCAGCATCGTCTTCCCGGGCACCACGGCCTCGGCGAAGGCCCCGGGCACGGTGCCGTCCACGAACGTCACGTCGATGCCCATCCGCGGGCATACCGTCTGCAGGAACAGCTGGGTCCCGGCGTACAGCTGGCGTTGGGCCACCACGTGGTCGCCCGACGAACAGAGCCCGAGCACGACGGCGCTGACCGCCCCCATGCCCGAGGCGAACGCCCGGGCCGCCTCGGCCCCCTCCAGCTCGGCGATGGTGGCCTCGAAGGCGTTGATGGTCGGGTTGCCGTAGCGGCTGTAGAAGCGGTCGGGCGCCA
>JAERSW010000049.1 GCA_016845305.1 Acidimicrobiales bacterium | reverse complement strand
GAGCAGCCGACGGTCGCCGACCGCCGCGGTGCGGGTCGCGGTGGCGAGCACCACCTCGGCACCGGCGTCGGCGAGCTGCCAGGAGACCTCGTCGTCGACGAGGTTGGCGTTCACGCCCAGCCAGACGGCGCCGAGGCGCTGGGTGGCGAGGAAGGCCTCGACGAGGGCGGGGTGGTTGGGCAGCGAGCAGGCCACCACCGATCCGGGGCCGACGCCGAGCGCTGCCAGCCCGCCGGCCGCGGCGGCGACGCGGGCGTCCAACTCGGCATACGTCAGGGTCCGGGTGGCGTCGGCGGGGACCAGCGCCTCGCGGTCGGGGTGGTCGCGCACTCCGGCGACCACCGCGGCTCCGGCCCAGGAGGAGGTCGGCACCGAGTCCGACCACCTGGGTGACGGCAGCCTCGGCGAGGTCCGGGTCGGTCCGGGCGAGGAGATCCAGATCCGGTCGCTGAACGCCATCTCCGGCGACGTGGCCTTCCTGGGCATTCCGAACCAGCGCGGCGTCGAGCTGGCCATCGCCGACTACGGCCCCATTGGTGACCACGACGTCACCATCGGCACCGGCTTGGACGACCTGTGCTCGGCAGATGGTGGCCAGGCGGCCGCCCAGACGATCGTCGCCGACGACTCCGTCGTGGGCGTGATCGGCACGTCCTGCTCCGGTGCGGCGGCGGCTGCGGCTCCGCTGATCTCCGAGGCCGGCATGGTCATGATCTCCGGTTCGAACACCTCGCCGTCGCTGACCAGCGACCTCGCGGGCACCGCCGGCGAGAACAACTACGAGGGCTACTACCGCACGGCGCACAACGACCTGTACCAGGGCGCCGCCGCGGCACTGTTCGCCTTCGAGGTGCTGGGCAAGACGACGGCCGCCGCCATCCACGACGGCGACCCCTACACCAACGGCCTGGCCCAGGCGTTCGCCGATGCCTTCGAGGCCGCCGGTGGCACCATGACCGGCTTCACCGCCGTGAACAAGGGCGACACCGACATGATCCCGGTCCTGACCGAGATCGCCGCCGGTGCCCCCGAGCTGCTGTTCTTCCCGATCTTCCAGCCCGAGGGCGACTTCATCGTCCAGCAGGCTCGTGACGTCCCGGGCATCGAGTCCATCACCCTGATGGCCGCCGATGGCCTGCTGAACAGCAACTTCATGGCCATCCCCGAGACCGAGGGCATGTACTTCTCCGGTCCGGACATCCGCTACGGCGCCAACAGCAACCAGGCCACCGGCCAGACCGCCGACGGCTTCCTGACCGCCTACTCCGACGAGTGGGGCGAGGACCCGGCGGCTCCGTTCTGGGCCCACAGCTACGACGCCACGACGCTGCTGCTGGACGCCATCGCGGCGGCCAGCTACGACGACGGCGGCACGCTGGTCATCGACCGGGCCGGCGTGCGCGAGCACCTCGACTCGGTGACCGACTACTCGGGCATCATCGGCCTGCTCAGCTGTGACGACTTCGGCGACTGCGGTTCGCAGAAGATCACCGTCATCGGCCACGGCGACCACACCGACCTGGACGCCTCGAACGCCAACGTGGTGTTCGAGTACGCCCCGGCCGGCTCGGCCACCGGCTCCGGCGACCTCGTCGCTCCGGTCATCCCGAAGCGTGGCGGCACGCTCGTCATCGGCTCGACCCAGAAGCAGGCGCACGTCAACCACGGCGTGCAGTCCGGCACGGGCATCGCGTGGATCAGCTCCAAGGTGTACGCGGCGCTGGTCACCCTCGACGCCGACTGGAACCCACAGCCGTACCTGGCCCACAGCTGGGACGTCTCCGACGACGGCCTGACGGTCACCGTGGAGATCGTCGACGACGCGACCTTCCACGACGGCCACCCGATCACGTCGGAGGACGTGGCGTTCTCGATCGACGTGATCAAGAACAACCACCCGTTCACCGGCATGTGGGGTCCCGTCACCAGCGTGGACACGCCGGACGACCACACCGTGGTCATCAACCTGGCCAACCCGCACCCGGCGCTGTGGATCGCCATGTCCGACGTCCTGATGCCGATCATGCCGAAGCACTCGCTCGGCGACGGCCAGGTCGAGCTCAACGACATGAAGAACCACCCGAACCTCGTCACCGACGTGATCGGCTCCGGTCCGTGGAAGTTGGTCGAGTTCACCCCGGGCGAGAAGGCGGTCATGGAGGCCTACGACGGCTTCTTCCAGCCGGGCCGTCCGTACCTGGACAAGCTCGTGTGGCTGCGGGTCGCCGACGAGAACGCCCTGAGCCTCGGCCTGGAGAGCGGCGAGTTCGACCTGATCGGTTACGCCGGCGTGTCCGTCGCCAAGCGCCTCGCCGGCCTCGAGGGACTCGCCTTCGACGGCGACTACCTGGCCGGCGTCGGCTCGACCAACGAGCTGCAGTTCAACCTGGCCAACTCGGTCATGTCGGACATCCGGGTGCGCCAGGCGATCGCCTACACGATCGACCGGGACTTCGTCACCCAGCAGCTGCACCAGGGCCAGACCATGGAACAGTTGGGTGGCATCCACCCGGCCAGCCCGTTCTACAACGCCGACGTGGAGCGTTACGACGTCGACCTGGACAAGGCCCGCGCCCTGCTGGCCGAGGCGGGATACGCCGATGGCCTCGAGTTGACCATCGACTACATCCCCGGTCCGACCGAGCAGCAGCGGACGGTGGCCGAGTACATCGCCCGTGCCCTCGAAGAGGTCGGCATCACCGTGACCGTGCGCGACGCCGAGGGCCTCGGCGCCTGGGCGGCGATCTTCTTCGGAGGACCGGATGCCTGGCACATGACCATGAACGCCTACTTCAACTGGGGTGACCCGGTGATCGGCGTCCAGCGGGCCTACGTGTGCGAGAACATCAAGCCCGGCGTGTTCGTCAACAACTCCGCCTACTGCAACGAGAAGGTCGACGAGATCCTCTACGCGGCAGCGGCGGCGACGGACTTCGAGGAGCGGAAGCGCCTCTACCACGAGTTCCAGGAGATCACCGCCGAGGAACTGCCCTTCTACTACATCAACGCCCTCCCGATCTTCGGATCGTGGACGGACGACATCCGCAACCTGCCGACCGGCCCCTGGGAGGGCTTCTCCGGCATGCAGGATGTCTGGCTCGACCGGTAGTCACCGGCTGAGTCGGTAGAGGAAGAGAGGTGTTGGCGCTCGCCCGGGGCATCGGGCTCAGGTTGATCCAGGCGTTCGGACTGCTGCTCGCAGTCATCGTCCTGAACTTCATCCTGATCCAGATCGCCCCGGGCGACGCCGCCCTCATCCTCGCCGGCGAGCAGGGCTCGGGATCCCCCGAGTACCTCGCCAAGATCCGGGCCGAGTACGGCCTCGATCGCCCCCTGATCGTCCAGTTGTTCAACTACCTGGGCAACGTCCTGCAGCTCGACCTCGGGACGTCCTTCTACTTCAACTCCCCCGTCCTGGACCTGATCCTCGACAAGCTCTTCGCCACGGTGCTGCTGGCCGGCACCGCGCTGGCCTTCGCCGTGACCATCGGCGTCCTCCTCGGCATCTACACCGCCCGCCGGCCCGAGAGCCCGGCGTCGCACGGCGTGACCATCCTCAGCCTCGTCGGCTACGCCCTGCCCGTGTTCTGGACGGCGATCATGGCGCTCGTCGTGTTCGCCGTGAAGCTCGACCTCTTCCCCGTCGGCGGCATCGAGGACGTGCGCTACGAGGGCGGCTTCTTCGGCGAACTGCTCGACCTCATCGAGCACCTCGTCCTGCCCTCGCTCACCCTGGGCATCATCTACCTCGCCTACTACTCGCGACTCGCCCGGGCCTCCATGCTCGAGGTGCTGGAGTCCGACTACATCCGCACCGCCCGGGCCAAGGGCGTGGGCGAGCGGTCGGTCGTCTACAAGCACGCCCTGCGCAACGCCCTCATCCCCGTGGTGACCATCCTCGGCCTGCAGTTCGGCGCCCTGTTCTCCGGTGCCGTCCTCGTCGAGACGGTGTTCACCTGGCCCGGTCTGGGCCGCCTGGCCTTCGAGTCGATCCTGGCCCGCGACACCCCGATGATGCTGGGCCTGCTCATCGCCTCGGCCGCACTGGTCATCGTGGCCAACCTGCTGACCGACCTCGTCTACCGCATGATCGACCCGCGCATCCGCGTCGGAGGCTCCCGATGACCGAGACCGGCGTGGCCCTCGAGGCCGTGGAGGCCAGCGGCCGCGGCGCCTGGGCCATGTTCCTGCGCAACAAGGCGGCCGTCGTCGGGCTGGTCCTGTTCACCGGGATCGTCCTGATGAACGTCATCGGGCCGAGCCTCTACGGGGTCGACCCGGACGCCATGGTGGCGCGCCCGTTCGCCCCGCCCGGCGACGAGACCGGTCCCGTACTCGGCGTCGACTACCTGGGCCGCGACGTGTTGGCCGGGGTGATCGGCGGCGGACGCACCACCCTGGTGGTGGCCGCGGTGGCCGCCGGCATGTCGATGACCATCGGCCTGCTCATCGGCGGGCTGGCCGGCTACTACGGCAGGTGGATCGACGCCGCGTTCATGCGCCTCACCGAGCTCTTCCAGGTCCTGCCCACGATCCTCTTCGCCATGGTCCTGCTCACCCTCCTCGGCCCGTCGTCGAGGACCGTGGCACTGGCCATCGGCATGGTCTCGTGGCCCGCGGCGGCCCGTCTCACCCGGGCCGAGTTCCTCCGCATCCGCGAGCAGGAGTACGTCAAGGCCGCCCGGGCCATCGGCTGCGGCGACCTGCGCATCATGCTGCGGACCATCCTCCCCAACGCCATGCCACCGCTCATCGTGGCCACGGCGCTCACCGTCGGCGTGGCCATCCTGTTCGAGGCCGGCATCAGCTTCCTCGGCCTCGGCGACAACCGGGTCATCAGCTGGGGCTCGATGATCGGCAAGAACCAGCCCTACCTGCTCGACGCCTGGTGGACGGTCACGTTCCCCGGCATCGCCATCTTCCTGACCGTGCTCAGCATCAGCCTCATGGGCGATGGCCTCCAGGACGCCTTCAACCCGAAGCTGCGGGGCCGGTAGGTCGCCATGGCCCTGCTCACCGTCACCGATCTGACCGTCAAGTTCGACGAGTTCACCGCCGTGGACTCGGCGTCGTTCGCCATCGAGTCGGGCGAGACCCTCGCCGTGGTCGGCGAGTCCGGATCCGGCAAGTCGGTCACCGCGCTGTCGATCATGCGGCTCGTCGAACAGGGCACCCGGGCGAAGATCGCCAACGGCACCATCGAGTACGAGCGGGCCGACGGCTCGCGCATCGACCTGCTGGCCCAGGACGAGGACACGATGCAGGACATCCGCGGCAACGCCATCTCCATGATCTTCCAGGAGCCGCTGACCAGCCTGAACCCGGTGTACCCGGTGGGCGAGCAGATCGCCGAGGCGGTCCGCATCCACGAGGGGGTCGACAAGAAGGCCGCCATGGCCCGGGCCCGCGAGATGTTCGACCTGGTGCGAATCCCCGAGGCCGACAAGCGCATCGGCCAGTACCCGCACGAGATGTCGGGTGGCATGCGCCAGCGGGTGATGATCGGCATCGCCCTGGCCTGCAACCCCCGCCTCCTGATCGCCGACGAGCCGACCACGGCCCTCGACGTGACCATCCAGGCCCAGATCCTCGGGCTGATCAAGCAGCTGCAGGTCGACACCGGCACCGCGGTGATGCTCATCACCCACGACATGGGCGTGGTCGCCGAGGTGGCCGACCACGTGGTGGTCATGAACCGCTCCAAGGTGGTCGAGACCGGCGACGTGGACACCATCTTCCACGCGCCACGGGAGCCCTACACGCAGGGCCTGCTCAGCGCCGTGCCACAGCTGGGCTCCATGGCCGGCAAGGCCGAGCCGGAGGCCTTCCACCTCGCCGGGAGCCTCAAGTGAGCGCCGAGGCCACCACCCTGTCGCCGGACGCCCCCGCGGGGCCTGACGCCGGCGCCGGCGGCCCGGTGCCGCTGGTCCGGGTCGACCGGATCTCCAAGCAGTTCCACGCCGATCACGGGGCCCGCGTACACGCGGTCGTCGAGGCGTCGCTGGACGTGCACGCCGGCGAGACCGTCGCCGTGGTGGGCGAGAGCGGCTGCGGCAAGTCGACGCTGGCCAATCTCATCATCCGCCTCCACGAGCCGGACTCGGGCCGGGTGCTCCTCAAGGGCGCCGACATCACCCACCTCGGCCCCAAGGCGATGCGCGAGCACCGCCAGACGATGCAGATCATCTTCCAGGACCCGTTCGCCAGCCTCGACCCCCGGGTCCGGGTCGGCAAGGCGGTCGCCGAACCGCTCTCGGTCCACCGCATCTGCGACGGCGACGAGGCCGAGGAACGGGTCGGGAGGCTCTTCGAGCTGGTCGGCCTCCAGCGCATCATGATGAAGAACTACCCCCACCAGTTCTCCGGGGGCCAGCGCCAGCGGGTGTGCATCGCCCGTGCCCTGACGTTGAACCCGGAGCTGGTGATCGCCGACGAGGCCGTGTCGGCCCTCGACGTGTCGGTCCAGGCCCAGGTCATGAACCTGATGCTGGAGCTCCAGCAGGAGTTGGGCCTGTCGTACCTGTTCATCAGCCACGACCTGGCCGTGGTGGAGCGGATCGCCCACCGGGTGGCCGTCATGTACCTCGGCCAGGTCGTCGAGCTGGGCTCACGCGAGCAGGTGTTCCGCGATCCCCGCCACTCCTACACGAAGCGCCTGCTGAGCGCCGTGCCCATCGCCGATCCCCGGCAGCGCACGGCCCGTCCGCTGCTGACCGGCGAGATCCCCAGCCCGGTGTGGCCCGCCGGCCAGGGCCCCGAGGTGGTCACCCACGTCGAGGTCGAGCCCGGGCACCTGGTTGCTCAGGAATAGGTCGCTGAGGAATAACCCTCAGCAGGGGGAGTAACCCGTAACCCTCAGCAGTGTGCCTCGCCGCCGGGTGCGTCCGGGGCGGGGCGGTGGAGGACTCCCGAGTCGTAGGCCAGAACCACCCAGCCGTCCTCGTCCGGATCGACGGTCCCCGTGGCGTCGACCAGCCACGAGTGCGTGTCGGCGTCGGGGCCGGGGAACACCAGCGTGGCGGGTCCCCCGTCGGGGCCGCCGAGGTTCCGGACGGTCCCTCCTCCCGGGGCGCAGGTGAAGGCTCCGGCATCGACGTCCCACAGGACCGCCACGTGGACCACCTTGGCCGTGCCGTCGGCCGACGTGGTGACCAGGTAGGGCGCGCTGCCGTACTCGGCCAGGCGCTCGGGAACGTCGGTGTCGGCCACGGGGATGCTCATGGCGGCGATCCTAGGCACGGCCCAGAGCGCGTCCCGGCCCGCACCTCCCGCCCCGGCCCGGAAGCGGACGACTGGCGCATTTCCGGGGTTTTCTTCTAGTTTTCCTCGTATGAGCGAGTTCAAGATGGGCGAAGCAGCGCAGCTGCTGGGCGTGAGCACCGACACCGTGCGTCGGTGGGCCGACGCCGGCCGCCTGGCCACCGAACGCACCCCCGGCGGCCACCGGACCGTCGCCGGCGTCGAGCTGGCTCGTCTGGCCCAGGAACTGGCCGAAGCGGGACCCGACGTCGATCCCGCCGGTGGCGGGTCGGGTTCAGGGGCGGCCCTGTCGGCCCGGAACCGGTTCACGGGCCTCGTGACCCGGGTGGTGCGCGACGGCGTCATGGCCCAGGTCGAGATCCAGGCCGGCCCCCACCGGGTGGTGTCGCTGCTGTCGGCCGAGGCCGTCGACGAGCTGGGCCTGGAGCCCGGCGTGCTGGCCGTGGCCGCCGTCAAGGCCACCAACGTCGTCGTCGAGCGGCCCCGCTGACCCGGGACCCCGACCCACGGCCCGATCC